>JBQCFU010000665.1:0-3026 GCA_051958775.1 Pseudolabrys sp. | reverse complement strand
CTCAATGCGATATACCGGGTTTTAGGATAGACTTCCCGCGATGACAAAACTGCCAGTTCCCACCTCCATCGACGAGACGCTGACGCTGCTGACCACCGGCGGCTATGTGGCGGATCGCGCCCTTGCGACGGTGCTGTTCCTGTCGCTGCGCATGGGCAAGCCGTTGTTCCTCGAAGGCGAAGCTGGCGTCGGCAAGACCGAGATCGCCAAGGTGCTGTCGCAGACGCTGGGGCGGCGGATGATCCGGCTCCAGTGCTACGAGGGGCTCGACGTCGCCGCCGCGGTCTATGAATGGAATTACGCGGCGCAGATGATCGCGATCCGCCTCGGCGAAGCCGGTGGCGACACCGATCGCGCGCGGCTGGAGAGCGACGTGTTCTCCGAACGCTTTCTGATCAAACGGCCGCTGCTGCAGGCGCTGGAGCCGGACCCGGCCGGCGCGCCGGTGCTGCTGATTGACGAACTCGACCGTACCGACGAAGCCTTCGAGGCGTTCCTGCTCGAAGTGTTGGCGGATTTCCAGGTGACGATTCCGGAACTGGGCACCGTCAAGGCCGCACATCCGCCGATCGTCATCATCACCTCGAATCGGACCCGTGAGGTGCACGACGCGCTCAAACGCCGTTGTCTCTATCACTGGGTCGGTTATCCGAGCGCAGAGCGCGAGCTGCAGATTTTGCGCACGCGGCTTCCCGGCATCGGCAAGAAACTGTCGGAGCAGGTAGTGGCGTTCGTGCAGGCGCTGCGCAAGGAAGACGTGTTCAAGGCGCCGGGCGTCGCCGAAACGCTCGACTGGGCGACGGCGCTGAACGAACTCGATGCCATCGCGCTCGACCCGGCGACGGTGTCCGACACGCTCGGCACGCTGCTCAAATATCAGGACGACATCGCCCGCGTCGATCAGAGCAAGATCAGGGAATTGCTCGACGGCATCAAATCGGATCTGCGCGCGGCGGAGTAGCTTGCTTCACCTCTCCCCGCGTGCGGGGAGAGAGGTCGACTTGCGAGCCTTGAGCGAGCAAGTCGGGTGAGGGGCAATTGAGAGGCCATTGTGAGTGACGAGAAACACACCGCTCACCCCAACCCTCTCCCCGCAGGCGGGGCGAGGGAGCAGGAGGGCCGTCTCGCCGACAACATCGTCTATTTCGCACGCGCATTGCGCACCGCCGGTGTGCCGGTCGGGCCGCGTGCGGTGCTTGACGCCATCGAAGCGGTGCATGTGGCGCGGATTGGCAACCGGCAGGATTTCTACTGGACGCTGCATGCGGTGTTCGTGAAGCGGCACGAGCATTCGATCCTGTTCGATCAGGCGTTCCGCATTTTCTTCCGCAAGCGCGCGTTCCTCGACAAGCTGATCGCAGCGATACTGCCGGCGCAGAAGGTCGACGAGGCGGAGAAGCCGCCGCCGGGCATGCAGCGGATCCAGGATGCGCTCGGGCCGCAACAACGCGAGGCGGAGGAGAAATCCGAGATCGAGATCGATGCGCGGCTGACGGTGTCGGACCGCGAGGTCTCGTCGAAAAAGGACTTCGCGCAGATGACCGCGGCGGAAATCGCCGCGGCGCGCGACGCGATCGCGCGGATGCGTCTGCCGCTCGACGAGGTCAAGACGCGGCGGCTCGGTCCGAGCCGGCGCGGCCGGCTGATCGATCTGCGCCGCACGGTGCGCGCCAGCATGAAAGCCGGCGGCGCGCTGATCGATCTCAAATATCTCGGGGAGCGCACCAAGGCGCCGCCGATCGTCGCGCTGCTCGATATTTCCGGCTCCATGAGCCAGTACACGCGCCTGTTCCTGCATTTCCTCCACGCGGTGACGGATGCGCGAAAGCGCGTGCACACCTTCCTGTTCGGCACGCGGCTTACCAATGTCAGCCGCGCGCTGCGCTACAAGGACCCCGACGAGGCGCTGGCCGCCTGTTCGTCGCATGTGACGGACTGGTCGGGCGGCACGCGGATTGCCACCTCGCTGCACGATTTCAACAAGGAGTGGGCGCGCCGGGTGCTGACCCAGGGCGCGGTGGTGCTCTTGATCACCGACGGGCTGGAGCGCGACGGCGACGATACGCTGGCCTTCGAGATCGACCGGCTGCACCGGTCCTGCCGCCGCCTGATCTGGCTCAATCCGCTGCTGCGCTACGAGGGTTTCCAGCCCCGGGCGCGCGGGGTGCGCACGATCCTGCGCCATGTTGACGAATTGCGCCCAATCCATAATTTGGAGTCGATGCACGACCTGATCCGCGCGTTGGCGGAAGGATCAGGCGACGGCGACCGGAAAGCGATGCTACGGGTAGCGTAGATCGCGGTTGCCGCCTCTGTGCCCGACACCGTGAACCGGAACGGTCCGCAGCCTTGCGGCCGATGGGACTTTTGGAGGCGATGATGGATACCACCATGCTGGCGCGAGATGAGGACATCCTCAGGGCGGCGGAGGAATGGCGCAAGGCCGGCCGTGGCGTCGCTCTGGCGACCGTGGTCGAGACCTGGGGCTCCGCGCCGCGTCCGACCGGCTCGAACCTGGTGATCGACGAGGAAGGCAATTTCCTCGGTTCGGTGTCCGGCGGCTGCGTCGAAGGCGCGGTGGTCACCGAGGCCATGGATGTGATCGAAAGCGGCAAGCCGCGTCTGCTCGAATTCGGCGTTGCCGATGAGACCGCCTGGAATGTCGGGCTGTCATGCGGCGGCCGGATCCGTGTCTATGTCGAGAAGGTGGACTAAGTGAATCTCGCGGAATTGCAGACGGTCAATGCGGAGCGTACCGCACGGCGCGCCGTCCTGGTCGTCACCGATATCAAGGGCGGCGCGCAACGCGTCGTCAAAGCGATGGATGTTGCCAACGACCCGCTCAAGGAGGTGCTGCAGAAACGCCTGCGCCTCGGTAAAAGCGGGATGGAAGAAACGCCTGAAGGCGAGGTGTTCGTCACCGTTCACGTGCCGTCGGCGAAACTCGTCATCACCGGCGCGGTGCATATCAGTCAGGCGCTGGCGCCGATGGCGAAGATGCTCGGCTACGATGTCACGGTGGTTGA
>JBQCFU010000664.1:0-9233 GCA_051958775.1 Pseudolabrys sp. | reverse complement strand
ACCTCTTTATCGTTGCTTGAGCGTAAAACGTGACCGCGGGTTGCGTTATTATGCCGAATTTCGGGTTATTTATAAATTACACCTTTGTAAACGACGGTAAAGCGGCAGTTCCCCGTTTGCATGGGTTGCGCGCCACCTTTGGTCAGATCAATAATCGACAAGCGTCGATGTGCAAGTGCGACAGCACCGTCACTAAAAACACCTCTGTCGTCAGGACCACGGTGGGCTATCGCTTCACCCATCCGTTCGGCGGTCGCCGCCGAGGCAGGTTCACCTGTCAGGGAAAGATATCCGGCAATACCGCACATGACTGAAACTGCGCTCTAGATCGAGCGCAAACACTCCACGACATACTGATAATCGTCCGCAGCCATCCGATTATGAAGCGGAATCGCCATTGAATTCTGATCCGCATCACGAGCATGCGGGAAGTCTCCCGGTTGGTATCCGAACCGCTCACAATAATAAGACAACATATGAATCGCATGTGTGCCCGGCCTTGTCGCGACGCCAGCCTCATGCAAGCGAGACATAATTTCGTTGCGAGGTGACGGCGCCCGCGAGGGGTCAACTCGTGTGACGAACGACTGCCAGGCATGGCGGCCATACGGCGGCTCATCTGGCAACCGCAACCACGCGATATCCCTAAGCGCTTGGCGATACCAAGCCGCCCATTTCGCTCGCTCATCCACGAATTCGTCGAGCCGCGCTAGTTGAACAAGACCAACAGCACCCTGCAAATCCGTCATCCGGTAGTTGAACCCGAGCGCACCGAATTCCGGCAGCAAATAGGGCTGGGGTCCAGCGTGGCGCTCCTGTTCCGAGATAGAAGCTCCGTGATTACGCATCACTCGAGCACGCTCGGCCAGCGCATCATCATTGGTGGTAACCATGCCACCCTCACCGGTCGTGATCGATTTACGCGGGTGAAACGAAAAGACGCCAATATCGCCAAGCCCTCCCGCCGGCATATCTGCCGAAGAGGCACCAGCAGCACAAGCTGCATCTTCAATTAGTTTCACATGTTTTGGCAGCACACGCCGCAACTCATCCATAGCGGCGCAAAGCCCAAACAGATGAACCGGTATCACCGCCTTAGTCCGACTAGTGATGCGGCCCGCCACATCTTGTGGATCCAGATTAAATGTAGCCGGATCAATGTCGGCCAGAACTGGGATAGCGCCTGCGTACAGAACCGCATTCGCAGTTGCTATCCATGTAAACGAGGGGACAATGACTTCGTCACCGGGTCCGATTCCCAGCGCCGCCACGGCCAAGTGCAAGCCTGTCGTTGCCGACGTGGTCGCAATCGCGTGTTTCACACCGTGGCGCGCCGCAAACGCTTTCTCGAATGCGTCGACTTTCGGTCCATGCGTCAGCCAGCCACTTTCGAGAGTTTCCCTCAGCGCGAGCCACTCGGCTTCCCCAGTCACGGGTTTGGCAATCGGAATTTTTCGCATTCTTCAGCGGCTCATTTTCAATTTAGGGTCACAATTTCCCGATCGCTTCCCAATCGGTAACGAGCAACAGGCCACCACGGCAATTCACTACAAGATCGTCGCCGAAACGCTCAACGACTTCGCCATAACCAGCGTCGGGATAGCCGATGCGCGTATCGAAAACCTGAGAGCGCCAGACCCGCGCCATTTGGCCCAGCAGCGGACCGAAGGCGCCTGGATAAGGCCGCGTCAATGCACGGATAAAATCGTAAATCCGCCAGACATCCCAGTCCTCCCAACGGATCAGACCATCTTGTGGTGTGCGTTTGGGGTAATATTCCGGGATTCCACCCTGCGGCCGACGCAAAACCTTGCCTGCAAGCAGCGCGGGCAAAGTCCGCAAATGCATCAAACGGCTTACAATACCGATCTTGTAGTATAGGGTACGGATGTCGTCGAACGGAGTGATGTCGAACCATTCCTCATCGAGAACATCTCCGTCGTCAGCGCCATCATCCATGATGAACAACTGCAGCACAAAACGCTTGCGACCCTCGATCAATGACCAATTGAGGGGCGAGCGACCTCTGCCTTTTGGCAGGCGATCAGCACTACCATGGGCGCCAATTGCGCCGATCTTCAGCGTCGAAAGGATCGAGGAAGGGAACAGTCGCTGCCAACCACCCTGAACCAATAATCCAAAACGATGTTTCCCGAAAAATTCCTGATCTCTTGCTGACGTAAGTGCATATGTTTCAGGTACATAGACGGGAATGCCGAACTCTTCCGCCCACGGGCGGTAGTCAAAATAGCCGGAAATGCCATAACGCTCAGCTTGCCCGAGATCGAGGGCGACGATGTACGCCACAGACAGGCCTGACTCGAGCAACGCACGCACAGTCGGCGCCCCGCCCTCATGGCAACCGCATATAACAATATTATGAGCGGATATTGGCTCGACCATGAAATTCCAAGAAATTGTCATAGGCTTGATGCACAGCCGCGGCCCGCCCGTCGATCGCCCGCGAAACACGGTCGCGGGGACTCAAGGCCTGCGGCGTCCACCACTCCGGGTGCGTGAGAATATGCAATCGCGGGATATCGTGCTGCGCCAAGACATCGGATAACGGATCGAAGCGCCAATAACCGTTGGAGTCCGAGCAATAGCGGTAACGCGAGCGTATCGTGGCGCTATATGCATTCACAAGACCGCCAAGATGCGGCTGCTCGAAAGTCAGCGCGTTGCTGGTTGTCGGATTGTGAAACGATACCGCAGTCAAACTAACACCGGCGATGTCTTCGAGCACCGCTCGCTCATTATGGATCCGGCGTTCCAATTCCGGCAAATCGATATCTAGCCGATAGAAGCCGGGATCGAAATGCAGGCCGATCCAGTGACCACCGTCGACGATCTCACGCACACAGTCGCGGGACTCGCGATCGAGGCAGTTATAAAACTCACTATGAATGTAGAAAAAGAACGTAGAGCGTACATTCAGATCGCTTTCGATCTCAGCGATACGTTTCGCTCGCTGGGGCGACATATCCACCTCATGCCGCCAGAGAACATGCGGCATAGCCGATTCTGATCCGAATCCCTCAAACCGCCAATGGCGCACAGCCAAACCGATAAGCGAGCGATACCCCGCCTCGGTAAACTCCGAAAAATCAACCGCGCTATGATTCATGACCTCGCCGCGAGATTCCGCCGGGCTTCGACCTCCGCCTTATGCGCCTTCCGCCATTCGATCAGACGCTTCAGCCCCTCATCGAGGTCGATGCTTGCCTCAAAGCCGATGTCCCTTTTGGCCTTCACAGGAGAACCGATGCGGTTGCGCACCAGCGTCGCCTGGCTGCGCGGCGCGAACTGGATCGGCTGATTGCAGCCGGTCAGATTGAGTAGCTTCTCCGCGATTTCCCGCAGCGACGTCCGCTTGCCGGTCCCGACATTGTAGAATTCGTCGACGACGCCCGCCTTCATGGCGCAGATATTCGCCTTTGCGCAATCTTCCACGGCCACGAAATCGAACGCTTCCGAACCGTCACCGAAAATCGTCGGCCCCTCGCCGCGGTCGATGGCGTCGAGCATCTTCATGATCACGGCGATATAAGCGCCCTTATAGTCCTGGCGCGGGCCGTAAACATTCATGTAGCGCAGCCCCACGAAGTTGAGGCCGTAGCGGTGATGAAAGGCCCGCAGCATCGCTTCGCCGCAAATCTTCGTCGCACCATAGAAGTTCTTGTTGTTGAAGGGATGCTCTTCGGTCATCGGCTCCTCGACCGCATCGCCGTAAACCGACGCCGACGAGGAATACACCAGCCGCTTCACGCCCTTGGCGACGCACGCCTCCATCACATTGAACGTTCCGCGTACATTCACGTCGAATGCGGTGCGCGGATATTCGTGACATTGCAGCAGCCACAGCGCGGCAAAATGGAAGACGTAATCCGCGCCCTCCATGGCCGACTGCAGGATATCCGTCTGCGTGACATCCCCGCCCACGTCGTAAATCTTGATCCGCGGATCGCGCAGCGCGTTCGCAAGGTTTTCGTGCGTCCCGCGCACGAAATTGTCATAGATGACAACCTCTTTGACATCTTCTTTGATCAGTTGATCGACCGTGTGCGATCCGATCAATCCAGCGCCGCCGATGACGACTGCCTTCTTTCCAGTGAGAGCCATGACAGACCTTGTCCGATTGTAAGAGTAAGCCGCGGCCGGAGCGCTGCTGTGACTTTATCCTGTTAGGCGACCGCCGCCTTCACAGCGGCGATGATGCGATCCTGCGTGGCCGTATCGAGATACGGATGCATCGGCAGGCTCAACACCTTACCGGCAAGGTCGTCGGACACCGGCAGACCGCCCGGCCCGACCGGATAATGCTTGTACGCCGTCTGCTGGTGCAGGGGCTTCGGATAATAAATCGCCGTCGGCACGCCTGCTGTCTTCAACTTCGCCGCCACGGCATCGCGGTTCGGCACGGTGATCGTGTATTGCGCCCACACCGATGTGCCGCCGTCGATGATCGACGGGACACCGGCGACGCCCTTCAGGCCGGCGTTGTAACGCTTGTAAACCTTGTCGCGCAGATCGATCTCTTCGTCGAAGATTTTCATCTTCTCGAGCAGGATCGCCGCCTGCATCGTGTCGAGACGGCCGTTCATGCCGATGCGGACGTTGTCGTATTTGTCCGTACCCTTACCGTGCACCAGCAGCGAACGCAGGATGTCGGCAATGTTGTCGTCGTCGGTGAACATCGCACCGCCGTCGCCATAGCAGCCGAGCGGCTTCGCCGGGAAGAAGCTGGTGGTCGTCACCTTTGCCAGCGTACCAACGCGGCGGTTGCCAAGCGCGGCACCATAGCTCTGCGCAGCGTCGTCCATGGTCCAGAGACTGTGCTTGGCCGCAATCACGTCGATCTTGGCAAAGTCCGCGGGCTGGCCGAACATGCCGACGGCGATGACGCCGACGGGGCGCAGTTTGCCCTCCTTCTTGATCATGTCGATCGCGGCTTCGAGGCTTTTCGCATCCATGTTGTAGGTGGCGGCGAGGCAGTCGACGAACACAGGCGTCGCACCAACCAGCGCGACAGCTTCGGCCGTCGCCGCGAAGGTGAACGACGGCACGAACACCGCATCACCCGGCCCGACATCGAGCGCCATCAGCGGCAGCACCAGCGCGTCGGTGCCGCTGGAGCAGCCGACCGCATGCTTGGCGCCGGAATGCTTGGCAAGCTCGGTTTCGAGCTTCTTCACTTCGGGGCCGGAGATGTACTGGCCATGCGCCAACACGGTGTTGATCGCCTGCTTAACTTCTTTCTCGATGCGGCGCTGCTGCGCCGCAAGGTCGATAAACGCGATCGGTTGGTTCACGGCAGCATCAGCCATTGGAGCGTCCTTCACTGATCATTTCGAGTTGGTCCGGGGCGGTCTCGCGATAGCGCGAGCCGTCGATCGGACAGGTCAAATCCTTGCCGAGCTTGATGCCGGCCTTGCTCATCCAGCCGACGCGACGCGCCGGCGTGCCGACCATCATCGCGAAGTCCGGCACGTTTTTGGTCACCACCGCACCGGCAGCGATGAAGCTGTAATTGCCGAGCGTGTGTCCGCAGACAATCGTCGCATTGGCTCCGATGGTCGTGCCACGCTTCACCAGCGTCGGCTTGAACTCGGTCTTGCGTTCGATCTCGGAGCGCGGGTTGATCACATTGGTGAACACGCAGGATGGGCCGCAGAACACACCATCCTCGATGGTGACGCCGGGATAGACGCTGACATTGTTCTGGAACTTGCAGTTGTTGCCGATGATCACATCGGGACCAATCACGACGTTCTGCCCGATCACACAATTCTGGCCGATCTTCGAGCGCGACAGAACATGGCTGAAGTGCCAGATCTTCGTGCCGGCACCGATTTGCACCGGCTGATCGACATAGGCGCTCTCATGGATAGTGACACCCGGCAGTGCGGGTTTGGCGGCAGGCTTCGCCGGGGCGGCAGCAACCTCGCCCGCTTTCAGACAACGTGAAGCCGCATCGAGCACCTTGAGCACACGGACACCCTCACGACCATCGGTGCGCGGTGTCGCGCCGCTGGCGATACAATCGAGGAAATGCTGGCACTCAAGCCGCAGCGGTTCTCCCTTCTCCAGCGTCACCGATTCCACGTCGGCCTTTTCCGGCACCGGCACCGCATCGCGCCATTCGATGCGATGACGATAGAGCTGCAGCTTGTTCTCCCACGGCTCGCCGTCATTGAACACCACCATGCCGCGGTCGCCCACCACCACCAGCTTCTGCTCCTTGAAAGGATGCAGCCACGAGACGAAAATGTGCGCGTGCTCGCCGCCCGAGAAGGTCATATGCGTGGTGGTCACGTCGGCAATCGACTTGTGCAGATAGTTGCCGCCTTCGGCGGCGATCTTCTCCGGCTCGCCGAGCAGCGCCAGGATCATGCTGATGTCATGCGGCGCGAAGCTCCAGAGAATGTCCTCTTCGCGGCGGATCTTTCCGAGATTGAGCCGGTTGGAATAGATGTATTGCAGCCGGCCGAGCACGCCCTCGCGCGCCATATCCTTCAGCTTCAGGAAGGCGGGATGATACTGCAGCAGATGACCGACCATCAGCCGCAGGTTCTTCTTCTCGGCGAGATCGCACAGCGATTGAGCCTCAGCGACGTCGAGCGCCAGCGGCTTTTCGACGAACACATGCTTGCCGGCGTTTAACGCTTCGGAAGCCAGGCGATAGTGCAACGCTGCGGGTGCGGCAATCGCAACGCCCTTGATCGCCGGATCGGCCAGCGCCGCTTTCCAGTCGACGACTTTGGTCTTGTGCGCGTCCGCGAGTTTGGCGGCTGCGCCCGCATCGGGATCGCAGATACCGGCGAGCGCACCAAGCTCGGCGAAATTGCGGACGAGGTTTTTACCCCAGTAGCCGCAGCCAACGACAATGACGGAAGGAGATGAATTAGGCATGAGCGCCACGACGTCCTAAGTTCACAAAAATCCGAAAATCACTTCAGGCAAGCTACCGCAGTGCGGGTGACTCGAGGTCTCCCACACCGAAATCATTCGACGTGAACGCGCAGCTCAGGCGGCTGCGACTGCGTCCACATCCAGCACAACCCGGACCTTGCGGCCCAGAAGATCGAGCAGGATCGCAACCCGCTCGCCATCGGTCATGCTCTCGAACAATCCCTGACAGTCGCCGAACGCGCCGTCGAGGACACGAATCTTGTCACCGCGCGCGAAACGCGGCTGCGTATCAACTTCAATGATCCCGTCGGCGGCTTCGCGCTGCCGCAATGCGCCGAGTACCGCCGCTGGCACCGGAGCGGGTTCATCGCCGTTGCAGACGAGCCGCGACACGCCAAGAGTCGACTGGATCGATCGCCAGCGTTGCGTGGTCATGTCGATCGACACGAACAGATAGCGCGGAAACAGCGGCGCCAGCACAATCTCGGTGCGGCGCGCGTGCCGGCGCCGCTTGCGATAACGCGGCAGATAGGTCGTGAAACCCTGACGAGCGAGATGCGCGACGGCGCGATGCTCCGCATTAGGCTGCGTCTGCACCACAAACCAGCGGGCGTTGTCGCTTGGTTCGGTCACGACTGAACCTCGCGGCGCTGACGCAGGCGAATGCGGAGCAATTCCGGAATGAAAACACGATCCTCGCCGAACAGCGCGATCGCCTGTTCGGAGGTTTCGCGCGGCTGAAGCAGATCGGTGACGACAGCAGCCTGCGGGCGCTCGGCCAGCTCTGCGATATCGCGCACCAGCGGGAAACCGACAAACCGCCCATCCTCGTCACCCGACGGGTCGACGGTCGCGACAATCGTGATCCCGCTTTCCAGCGCACAGATTGCGGCGATCTCCGCCAGATCGGAGCGGCCCATCAGCACGAGGCGATCAAAGCCGCGCCGGTGCGCCTCCTGGAACAGCGTCCGGCAATCTTCCTTGGCCTGGCGGAAAAATCCGAAGGAAAACGACAGATACTCGACCGTCAGCCGCGATTTCTCGGCAAAGCCCTGCGGGGGGAGATAGTAGACATAGCGCCGCGCCGGGGCCTGGCTGGCCTTGACCAGCCCTTTCTTCACGCAGCGCTTGAGATACGCGTTGACCAGACCGAGCGCGATGCCGAGTTCCGAAGCCAGTCGCCGCTGAGACTGCGCGCCGTCCTGCTCGACCGATGCGAGCAGGCCCAGCATGATCCGGGCTTCCTGGATATCCTCGCTGCGCGATGCGTCGGCCATAATCGTCGGCGATGCCTGCCTGCTTGCGGAAGTGCGCGGACTCGTAGATCGTTCAGGGCATGAACGTCAAGCAGGATGTTCACTCAATGAACACCTTTCCGGACTAGGCTGTTTGCAAAAATATAATATACATCAAATACTTATTCGCAGAGAATTCGCCATTCACCGTTTCGGCAAGCAGCCGGAACCGACCCGGGGCTCAGGTCGGACGACTTACCTCGTCAAGGGAAGACTATGTGCGGCATCGCCGGTCTGATTGCCCTTCGCGACCCGGCCCGGGTGAAGAGCCCCGCCGCGCTGGCGCGGGAGATGGCCGATCGGCTGGCCCTGCGCGGGCCGGACGGCAGCGGCACCTGGGAGGATGCGGAAACCGGTATCGGTCTCGGCCATCGCCGGCTATCGATCGTCGACCTGAGCCCCGGTGGCGCGCAGCCGATGCACTCGGCAACCGGGCGCTATGTCATCAGTTTCAACGGCGAGGTCTACAATTTCCAGGAGTTGCGGACCGAACTGACCACCCATGGCCACGTCTTTCACAGCACCTCCGACACCGAGGTGATGCTCGCTGCCATCACCGAATGGGGATTGGAAGCCGCCGTCACACGCTTCGTCGGCATGTTCGCCTTCGCACTCTACGACCGGGAAACGCGCAGGCTGTCGCTGGTGCGCGACCGGCTTGGCGTCAAGCCGCTGTATTGGGCTGTCATGGACGGCACGCTGCTGTTCGGCTCGACCTTGCGCGCGCTGATGGCACATCCATCGTTCCGCAAAGAGATTGATCCTGAAGCAGTCGATGCGCTGCTGCGGCTGAGCTACATCCCCACGCCGGCAACAATCTTCCGCAATGTCCACAAGTTGCCGCCCGCGACGATCCTCACCGCAGGCGCCGGCGAAGAGCCGCGCCTTACACAATATTGGCATCTCGACAGACTTGCCGCACGCGCGCCAGAACCGATCGATGCTGTCGCGGCCGCAGATCAACTCGACCATCTGCTACGCGATTCCATCACCAAGCGGATGATCGCCGACGTGCCGCTCGGCGCG
>JBQCFU010000663.1:0-4275 GCA_051958775.1 Pseudolabrys sp. | reverse complement strand
GGTGCGGCTCACCGAGGCCGGCGCCGGGCTGGTGCTGCCCAAGGGCGAGGCACCCGGCCTTGCGATGGGGTTGGGGGGCGTCGGGATCCGGCTCACGGACCTGACCATGCTCTATGCGGCGCTGGCCCGGGGCGGCGAGGCCATCGCGCTCAGCGAGCGGGCCGGTGTGCCGGGCGCGACCCATCGTCTCATCGAACGGGTGGCCGCCTGGTATGTCGGGCAGGCGCTGCTTGGTGCGCCGCCGCCGGATAATGCCCCGCATGGGCGGGTCGCCTTCAAGACCGGCACCTCCTACGGGTACCGGGATGCCTGGGCGATCGGCTTCGATGGCCGGATGACCATCGGTGTCTGGGTCGGGCGGCCGGACGGTGCGCCGGTGCCCGGGCTCGTTGGGCGCACCGCCGCAGCTCCGATCCTGTTTGACACCTTCAGCCGCTCCGGCCAGTGGGCGCCGCTGCCGCAGCCGCCGGAGGGCGTCTTGTTTGCCAATTCCAGCCGGTTGCCGCCGCCGCTGCGGTATTTCGGCCGCGACCTGACCGCCATGGCCGCCAGCAAGCCCCGGATCATGTTCCCGCCCGATGGCGCCCGGATCGAGCGGACGGGCGGGGATCCTCTCGCGTTGAAGATCTCGGGGGGACAGCGGCCGCTGACGGTTTTGGTCAACGGAGCGCCGTTGCCGCCGACCCGGGAGCGGACTGTTTTCGTGCGGCCGGACGGGGCGGGGTTCGTCCGCCTGACGGTCATGGACGCCCGCGGGGCCACCGATAGCGTGGTAGTACGCCTGCAGTAACGCAGCTTTCCCAAGGACTTCTCTGGCACTATGGTCCGCCGCTCAACGGCGACTCAAAGACCATGACCACGGCCAGTTCCGGCACAAGATCCTCGACAAAACCCGCCCCAAAGCCTGCCCTTTGGCGCAGCCGCGGACTGGCGGCGGTGCTGGACTATGCGCAGGCCTCCCATGCCCGGGCCGTGGCCGTTTTGCTGGCGCTGACGTTGCTCGCGTTCCTGCCGGGCTTCTTCCAGATCCCGCCGATCGACCGTGACGAGGCGCGCTTCGCCCAGGCCAGCAAGCAGATGGTCGAGCAGGGCGATTACATCGACATCCGGTTCCAGAACGAGGTCCGCTACAAGAAGCCGATCGGCATCTACTGGCTGCAGGCGGCGATCGTGAAGACCGCGACGCGCATCGGCGGCCATGAAGTGCTGCCGACCATCTGGCTCTACCGTCTGCCGTCGCTGCTTGGCGCGATCGGCGCGGTGTTGCTGACCTACTGGACTGCGCTGGCCTTCGTCACCCGCCGCACCGCGCTGGTGGCAGCCGCGATGCTGGCGAGTTGTGTCCTGCTTGGCGTCGAGGCGCGGCTCGCAAAAACCGACGCGGTGCTGCTGTTCACGACATTGGCGGCGATGGGCGCGATGGCGCGCGTCTATCTGCCTTGGCGACGCAACGGCGTGATCGAGCGCGGTTGGACCAATGCCGCGATTTTCTGGACGGCGATGGCAGGCGGCATCCTGATCAAGGGACCGCTGATCGTCATGTTCGTCGGGCTTGCGGTCGCGACGCTCGCAATTCTCGATCGCTCGGCGCGCTGGATTTCCGGCCTGCGACCGGTGGTCGGCCTGATCTGGATGATCCTGTTGGTGCTGCCGTGGTTCGTCGCGATCATCGGCAGAGCCGGCGAGAGTTTCTTTGCGAAGTCGGTCGGCGATGACATGCTCGCCAAGGTGACGAGCGGGCAGGAGGCTCACGGCGCGCCGCCTTTGACTTATCTCCTCTTGTTCTTCGTCACGTTCTGGCCCGGCTCGGTGCTGGCGGCGATGGCGGTGCCGGCGGTGCGTCGCGCATGGCGGCAGCCGGGCACGCAGTTTCTGTTGGCGTGGCTGGTCCCGTCCTGGATCGTCTTTGAACTCGTGGTGACGAAGCTCCCGCACTATGTGCTGCCGCTTTATCCCGCGATCGCCATTCTGATCGCCGGTGCTCTTGAAGCGGGTGTGCTGTCGCGTGCGCGCTGGCTGATCCATGGGACCATCGGCTGGTTCCTGTTTGCGGTGGTGATCTGTCTCGCGGCCTTTGTCGGTCTGGTGATGATCGATCGGCAGCTCGGTTTCCCGGCATGGCCGTTCGCGGCGGCGGCGATCATCATGGCGCTGATGGCGTGGTGGCTCTACGAAACCGATGGGCCGGAGCGCGCGCTATTGCGGGCGGTCGCGTCGTCGGTGCTGATCGCGATCACGATCTACGGCATTGTGATGCCGTCGATGAGTGCGCTGTTCCCGAGCGTCGGTGTTGCCAACGTGCTGCGCACCTCGTCGTGCGAGCAGCGTGAGGTGGTGGCGGCTGGATATCAGGAGCCAAGCCTCGTGTTCCTGGTGGGCAGCAGCCTCCGTTTCACCGACGCCAATGGAGCCGCGGATTTCCTGCTCGGCGGACGGTGTCGCTTCGCACTGATTGATGCGCGGCTCGAACGCAATTTCGCGCAACGCGCCGACGCGATCGGACTGCGCTATTCGCCCATGCAGCGGGTTGAGGGTTACAACATCAGCGTCGGTAAGCCGGTGACCATCGCAATCTATCAATCGGAAAACCGCTGATGAGCAGCGCGCTCGAAAAGCAGGGTAAGAGCGGTCTGTGGCAGGCCCGCGTGGGCCATTGGTTCAAACGGCTGGTGCGGCCTCCGCGCGCGGCGGTGACGCGGCTGCGCCGCTGGGAGCAGCGCCACATTGGCGTCGCCGCGCTTGCGACCGTTCTGATGCTTGCACTGCTGATGGTCGTTCTCGATGCGGTCGCGATCGTCGATGCGCGTGGCTTGCCATCCGGCGTGCAGCGCTTCTTCAACATCATCACGGACTACGGCAAGTCGGGTTGGGTGTTATGGCCGGCCGGCCTGTTCCTCGCGGCCGCCGGGATTGCCGCCGGGACCGTTTCGCAACGGATGGGGCTTTTGATCGCGAGCATCGCCACGCGGGTGATGTTCGTCTTTGCCGCGGTCGGGTTGTCGGGTCTGTTTGCCAATCTGATCAAGGGTCTGATCGGTCGTGCGCGACCATTCGTCGGCGGGTCTGCCGATCCATATCTGTTCAGTCCCTGGACCTGGAAACCGGCCTACGCGAGCTTTCCGTCCGGGCATGCTCAGGCGGCGGCGAGCATCGCGGTGGCTCTCGGGGCGCTGTTTCCGCGGGCTCGTATTGTTCTGTGGATCTATGCCGCGTTCATTTTCGTCAGCCGGGTCGTGGTGACGGCCCATCATCCAAGCGACGTTCTCGGTGGGGCGCTGGTCGGCGGCGTGGGGGCCTGGCTGGTTTTGCGTTTCTTTGCCGCCCGGGGGCTCGGCTTCAAGATCGCGCTGGACGGCCATATCGCGCCCATGGCGGGCCCCTCATGGCGCCGGATCAAAAGGGTTGCCGCAGGGGCGGCCCGGCAATAGAAGCGCCCCCGACAGGGATCAGCGATCATCATGGCCGAAAGTCATCATCATTCGCCGTCGCCGGCCGTTTCGGTCGTTGTGCCGGTCAAGAACGAAGCCGGCAATATTGCACCGTTGGTGGCGGAGATCGCCGCTGCGCTCGACGGACACTGGCCGTTCGAGATCGTCTATGTGAACGACGGCTCGACCGACACGACCGGCGATGTGCTGCGTGAGCTTGGGACGAAGCATCCGTGGGTGCGCCAGATCAAGCATAAGCGCTCCTGCGGGCAATCCTGCGCAGTGCGCACCGGTGCTGCTGCGGCGCGCGGGCCGATCGTCGTCACCATCGACGGCGACGGGCAGAACGATCCGGCTTTCATTCCGGCGCTGATCCGTGTGCTCGAACAGGGTGCGCCGCAGATGGGTCTTGTCGCGGGACAGCGCGTCGGCCGCAAGGCGACGGGATTCAAGAGATTCCAGTCGCGCGTCGCCAATGCGGTGCGCGGTGCGGTCCTGCGCGACGGCACGCGCGATACCGGCTGCGGGCTCAAGGCGACCTATCGCGATCTTCTCTTGAAGCTGCCGTATTTCGATGGCCTGCATCGTTTCCTTCCGGCGCTCGTGCGTCGGGAAGGTTTCACCATCGGCTATGTCGATGTGATCGACCGACCGCGTCACAGCGGCGTGTCCAACTATGGATTCTTCGATCGCCTGTGGGTCGGCATTCTCGATCTCATGGGCGTGTGGTGGCTGATCCGCCGCCGGCGCCGCGTGCCGCAAGTTTCGGAGGTAATGCGGAATGCTGATTGATCTCTCGCAGGCCATCGGCAGCTATCTGCACGAGGTCTTCATCGCCAAGTTCCAG
>JBQCFU010000662.1:0-3481 GCA_051958775.1 Pseudolabrys sp. | reverse complement strand
TAGTCGGGCGCCGTCGCCATTGATACCGAGGCGATGGGGCTTGATCCCAATCGTGACCGGCTCTGCGTGGTACAACTGTCACCCGGCGACGGTTCCGCCGACGTGGTGCAGATCCCGGCAACCGGCATCGACGCGCCCAATCTGAAGCGGCTGCTGGCCGATCCGGCGATCGTCAAAATCTTCCATTTCGCCCGGTTTGACGTGGGCCTTCTGTACAAGACCCTCGGGGTGATGGCCGGACCGGTCTATTGCACCAAGATCGCCTCGCGGCTGGCCCGCACCTATACCGACCGGCATGGTCTCAAGGACCTCACCCGCGAACTGCTCGGCATCGATATTTCCAAGCAGCAGCAGTCGTCGGACTGGGGCGCGCCGACGCTTTCCGAAGCACAGCTCGCCTATGCCGCCTCCGACGTGCAGAACCTGCATGCGCTGCGCGAGAAGCTCGACGTCATGCTGGCGCGTGAGGGGCGGACCGACCTGGCCCAGGCCTGCTTCCGCTTCCTGCCGGAACGGGTGCGCCTCGATCTCGCCGGCTGGGCCGCCGAAGACATTTTCGCCCATTCCTGAGCTTAAGTTCGGCCCCCGGGCCGCAGTAGGCCATTTGGCGCCCAATTTAGGCTTAATCCGTGCCAGGCATTTGATGCGGCCCGCGGATATGGCACATGCAGGCAGGTTGATTTGCCGGCTGGCTGATTTGCCGTCCCGCAGCCATATTCGGAAGGCTAGGTCCTGCCGGAACTCGATTGAACCGGCCGCAGCCCCGCAGGATGGGCGCGGCACCAGATCACGGACTGATGAACCGCTCGATTGCAGCAACGACCGATCCGCGTCAGGACCCGCGCTTTGCGCCGACGCATTGGACGCCGAGCCGCGCCGACAGCGACCGTGCCTTCCGCGCGGCGCGCCGGCACAGTCGGCTGGTGCGCTTTCTGCGGATCGGCATCCCGATAGGTGTCGCGCTGCTGCTGCTGCTCATCGGCTTGACCACTTATTTCAATCCACTGCGCATGCTCGGCAAGTTGCCGCTTGATGTCGGCCATCTTGTCGTCTCCGGCACGCGCATCACCATGGAGCGGCCGCGTATTTCCGGTTTCACCCAGGACAATCGCGCCTATGATCTGTCGGCGAGCGACGCAGCGCAGGATCTCACCAAACCGGATCTGGTCGAGCTCAAGGAATTGCAGGCGCGCATCGATATGCAGGACAAGTCCAAGGTCGAAGTCTCGGCCAATGGCGGCGTTTACGATTCCAAGCGCGAGACGCTGACCTTGCGCCAGAACATCCTGCTGACGTCGTCGACCGGTTATGCCGCGCGGCTGAGCGAAGCGGTGATCGATGTTCGCAAAGGCAATGTGGTGTCGGAAAAACCAGTGTCGGTGGATCTGCTCAACGGCACGCTGAATGCCAACCGGCTCGAAGTGATCGACGCCGGTGATCGCGTGCGCTTCGACGGTGGCGTCACCATGGTGCTGACGCTGCCCAATGACGATAAAGACAAGGCTGCACAGGCCGGACAGAGGACCACGCCGCGATGACCCGTTTCGCTTTCATCATCGTCGGCGCGCTCGCTATGACAGCCGTCGGTACGATTGCTCAGGCGCAGCAGCGGGGCTCGGGTCCGCCCAATGCGTTGCAGGGCTTCTCGCAGAACCGCGACCAGCCGGTGCAGATCGAAGCGGCGACGCTCGAAGTGCGCGAGAAGGAAAAGCAGGCGACGTTCTCCGGCAATGTGAAGGTGACGCAGGGCGACACCGGTCTGCGCGCCAAATCGCTGGTCGTGTTCTATGAGGACAACCGCGACAACGGCGGCAAATCCGACAGCAAGGACAGCGGCAAGAATGCGAACACGGGCCAGATGACTCAGGCGACGCCCGGCCCGAACGGTCAGCAGCAGATCAAGCGGCTGGAGGCCAAGGGCGGCGTGATCGTCACCCAGAAGGATCAGACCGTGACCGGCGATATCGGCGTGTTCGATATGCGCACCAACACCGTCACCATGAGCGGCAATGTGGTGATGACCCAGGGTCAGAACGTGCTGCGTGGTGACCGGTTGATGGTCGATCTCGGCAGCGGCGTGTCGCGGGTCGAATCTGGCAAGTCCGGGAATGGCCGCGTGCAGGGCTTGTTCCATGCCGGCGGCGGCAAGCCCGGCGAGAGCGTGTTGCCCTCGGTTCCGGCGCCGGGCGCCCGGCAGCCGTCCCGCTGATCCGGCCGTCAATGACGCTTCTGGAACCGATGGGCTTGGAATCAGCTACGATATCGCTAGGTTGCGCCGGCCGATGACCATCAGAGTTCCCTCCGCAAGGCAGCGGGCGAGACAGCAGGCGAGATATCAAGCTTGAATATTCTGTCGCTCTTCCGCCGCCAGCCGGCAGACGCGTCCCGGCAGCAACCGGTGCGCTGGGACCAGCGGCCCATTCCGGGTCAGGCACCTGCTCAGCCCGCGCGTGCGGTCGCGCCGCAGCCGCAATACCAGCAACATCCGCAACATCCTCCTCCGCAGCATCCGCAAATGCCGGCATCGGCGGCTCAGTATGCCGCTGCGCCGCAAGCGCGCGCGGCGCAACCGCCGGCGCAGCAGCAGCCGCAACGGCCGCAGCAGCGCGGCGACGCCCGGCTCGATCCACGCCAGGATGCACGGCAGGGCGCGCGGCACGGCTATCTCGCGGCACATGGCGTCGAGAAAAGTTTCGGGGCACGCAAGGTCGTCAAAGGCGCGACCATGTATGTGCGTCGTGGCGAGGCGGTCGGTCTGCTCGGTCCCAACGGCGCCGGCAAGACCACGATCTTCTACATGATCACCGGCCTCATTCGCGTCGACAAAGGTCGCGTCGAACTCGACGGTTACGATGTCACCGCGCTGCCGATGTATCAGCGCGCGCGGCTTGGCGTCGGCTACCTGCCGCAGGAAGCGTCGATTTTCCGCGGCCTGAATGTCGAGGACAATATCCGCGCGGTGCTGGAGATCGTCGAGCCGGATCCGCGCCGACGCGAAGCCGATCTCAATGCACTGCTGGAAGAATTCAACATCACCAAGCTGCGCAAGACGCCCTCGATCGCGCTCTCCGGCGGCGAGCGCCGGCGCGTCGAGATCGCGCGCGCGCTGGCGACGCGACCGAGCTACATGCTGCTCGACGAACCGTTCGCCGGCATCGACCCGATCGCGGTCGGCGATATTCAGCAACTCGTGCGCCATCTCACCAATCGTGGCATCGGCGTGCTGATCACCGACCACAATGTCCGCGAGACCCTGGGCCTCACCGACCGCGCCTACATCATCTATTCGGGCGAGGTGCTGATGGAGGGCCGGGCGCAGGACATCGTCAACAATCCCGACGTCCGCCGGCTTTATCTCGGCGAAGATTTCAGCATGTAGCGGTCGGGGCTATGCGCTTTTTTGTTTGCGGACGACAGAGTCAATTTCCCGGATTTTGCGAGTTAAGAGCGTCTCCACCTCAGCTTGAGATGGTTGCCTATC
>JBQCFU010000661.1:0-5225 GCA_051958775.1 Pseudolabrys sp. | reverse complement strand
GGAACGATGCCCCAGTCAAATCATTGGGGTAGGCCGTTGCCGCCCTGCTACGAGCCGGCAACCACATGCGCAGGCTGCAGAAATGGAGATTCCCCTTTGCGGCGCATTGCCTTAAGGTGCGCCCAACACTCTGGGGATTCTGGCGAGGAATACGACGATGACGATCCGGCGCTTTTCGATGATTCTGGCGGGTCTTGCGGTGACGGCATTGACGGCCGGCACGCTCCTGTCCGCGCCTGCCGAGGCGGCGCCGAAGCAGCGCTATATCCGCAACGACGGCACCGTGGTCCGCTGGCAGGACGAGAACGGCCGGGTGCGCACCCGCATCATCGTGCAGAAGCGCTCCTACCTCGACGCCGGCACCAATGTGGTCCGCGGCGAGCGCAAGTTCACCGACTATGTCATGCCGCCGACCCATTCGGCGGTGCCGGAAGCGATGCGCCGCACTGCCGCTGATCGCGCCTCGGAAACCATGCCGGGCCCGTTCGACCTGCCGGGCAAGAACAATCCGCGGCAGTGGTAATCACCACACCGTTGCAAAGAAAAAGGCCGGGTCACCCCGGCCTTTTTTGTTGCGTGGTGTCTGGTGAACCTCATCCTGAGGAGCGATCCCCGTGGGATCGCGTCTCGAAGGATGAAGGCCCGCCTCATGGTTCGAGACGCGGCGCATAGCGCGTCGAGGACGCGCGTGAACGCGCTGATGCGCGCGGCTCCTCACCATGAGGAACTATGCCGCCGCCTTCTCGATCTCTTCGATGATCGCATCGCCCATCTCGCGGGTGCTGATCGCCTTGCCGCCGGACGCGATGTCCGCCGTGCGCAGACCGCGGGCCAGTGCCGACGAAATCGCCTTCTCGATCAGATCGGCTTCCGCGCCGAGATTGAACGAATAGCGCAGCGCCATCCCGAACGATGCGATCATCGCGATCGGATTGGCCAAGCCCTTGCCGGCGATGTCCGGCGCGGAGCCGTGCACCGGCTCATACAGCGCGCGGCGCTTCTTGGTCTTGGGATCGACGTCGCCGAGCGAGGCCGACGGCAGCATGCCGAGCGAACCGGTCAGCATCGCCGCCACGTCGGAGAGAATGTCGCCGAACAGATTGTCGGTGACGATCACGTCAAACTGCTTGGGGTTGCGCACGAGCTGCATCGCGCCGGAATCGGCGAGCTGATGCTCCAGCGTCACGTTCTTGGCTTCACGCTGATGCGTCTGGTTGACGACTTCCTTCCAGAGCACGCCACTCTTCATGACGTTGTTCTTTTCCATCGACGTCACCTTGTTGCGGCGCTGACGCGCCAGCTCGAAGGCGACGCGGGAAATGCGCTCGATTTCATAGGTGTCGTAGACCTGGGTATCGACGGCGCGCTTCTGGCCGTTGCCGAGATCGGTGATGGTCTTCGGTTCGCCGAAATAAACGCCGCCGGTCAGTTCGCGCACCACCATCAGGTCGAGATCGTCGACCAGTTCGCGTTTCAGGCTCGACGCATCGGCCAGCGCCGGGTAGCAGATCGCCGGTCGCAGATTGGCGTAGAGCGCGAGATCCTTGCGCAGCCGCAGCAGCCCCGCCTCCGGCCGTACGTCGTACGGAACGTCGGCCCATTTCGGTCCGCCGACCGCACCGAGGATTACCGCATCCGCGGCCATGGCACGATCCATGGTCTCGTCGGTGATGGCGACGCCGGACGCGTCATAGGCCGAACCGCCGACCAGCCCGTCCTCCGTCTCGAACCGGTGCGGACCGCGCTTGTTGAAGACCGCGATGACGCGCTTCACCTCCTCCATGACTTCGGGGCCGATGCCGTCGCCGGGGAGAAGAAGCAGTTTGTAGGTGGCCATGTAAAACCTCACGCTGGTCGTCATGGCCGGGCTTGTCCCGGCCATCCCGATCAGGTGGAGCACAGCGCGTCCCTAAGCGGGATGCCCGGCACAAGGCCGGGCATGACATGGAAAATGCAGCGGGATCGTTAAAGCGCTGCCCGCCACTTGGCAAGCACGCCCGGCAGGCCGTGAGACGTAGGCTACGACCCGCTGAACCAGTTGTAGCCCTGGTCTTCCCAATAGCCGCCCATGTCCTTGTTGGTGACATAGAGCGAGACCACGTGCTTCGGGTTCTTGAAGCCGAGCTTGGTCGGAATGCGGATCTTCATTGGGTAGCCATACTTCACCGGCAGGATGTCGTTGCCGTATTTGAACGTCATCTGCGTCTGCGGATGCAGCGCGGTCGGCATGTCGATGGTGTTGGAATAACCCTCGGCGCAGCGGAACCAGACGTATTTCGCGGTGGTGTCGGCGCCGATCCGCTTGAGGAAGTCGGACAACCGCACGCCAGTCCATGAGCCGATGGCGCTCCAGCCCTCGACGCAGATGTGACGTGTGATCTGCCGCTCCTGCGGCAGCTTGTAGAGTTCGTCCAAGGTCCACGGCGTCTTGTTCTCGACCATGCCGCCGATCTCGAGCTTGTAGGTTTCGCCGTTGACCTCCGGCGCCTCGTCCTCGCTGTAATAGGCGTTGAACGGGAAGTCCGGCGTGATGGCGCTTTCCGGATAAGTCGGCGCCAGCTTGTTGGGATCGAACAGAGCGGCCTGCACGCCGTCATTGAACTCGGAAATCTTGCGCAGCATCCGCTCCGCCGTGGGACCGTCGACGACATCACAACCGGTCAACAGGGTCAGCGCGCCGAGGCTCGCCGCGCCGCGCAGGAACTGCCGCCGCGCCGGATCCGGCAGCAGCTTCGCCGCATCCTTGATCAGCAGCGTTTTATCGACACCGGGGATGAGACGGAATTTGCGCATGGCTCTCTCCTCCTCAGCGGCCGGTGATCATGGCGCGCAGGCTCTTCGGCACCAGCAAAGCCAGCAGCACATGCACGACCAGGAAGCCGACGATCGTCGCCATGGCGAAGAAGTGCACGAAGCGGGCGGTGTCGTAACCACCGAACAGCGCGGTGAGCCACGACAGTTGCACCGGCTTCCAGATCGAGATGCCGGACAGCACCACGACCACGCCGGCGAGAATGACGACGATGTAAAGGATCTTCTGCACCGCGTTATAACGCGAGAGATCGTCATGCGAGAGCTTGAACGTCAGCGCCTCGCGCACCGTGCCGAACAGTTCGCCGAACCGGATCGGGATCAGCTTGCGGCGAAACCGGCCGCTGGCGAAGCCGAGCGCGAGATAGATCAGCCCGTTGATGGCCAGCACCCACATGGCGGCGAAATGCCAGAGCAGCGCACCGGCAAGCCAGCCGCCGAGCGTGATGCTGCGCGGGAAATCGAAATCGAACAGCGGTGAGGCATTATAGATCTGCCAGCCGGACATGATCATCACCAGCATAGCGATGGCATTGATCCAGTGGGTGATTCGCACCCAGCGCGGATGAATCAGCGACCCGCGCGTCTCACGGCGCACCGTGTCATGCCCCGTGCTTCGATCGGTTTCGATAGCCGTGCCAACGCTCATGATCCGCTTCTCTTTTCCGACACCGGCCGGGATTATACGCGATAGGCCGGCGAGCGGATGCCTGCCGCCGGCCCGATCACGTAGTCTTTATTGCCGGATCACTTCTTATCGCTCTTCATGGCATCGGGTTTCATGCCGTCCTTCTTCATGGCGCCGCCCGCCATGCCGTCTTTCTGCATGCTGTCTTTCTTCATCGCGTCGCTCTTCATGGCGTCCTTCTTCTGCATGCCGTCGGATTTCTGCATCTTGTCGCCATTACTCATGCCCTGAGCCGAAGCAGCCGGCACAGCGGCAAGCAGAGCACACGCGGCTAGCGGCGCCAGCCAGACACGCGCACGGTGAGAACGGATCGTTGTCATGACAATCTCTCCCTAGGTTGCGATGCGAGCGATTTCGCGCCGCTATCCTTACCGCCCGTACACAACACGGTCGCCTCAGCTTTCCGTGTGGCCAATGTCGCGCCGCCGTCACGGGCGCGTGAACATCGTGCGCACCCAATTTGCATCAGGGGCCGGTCTCGTGCAGGACTCCGGCCCGATCCGAAGGACCAGCGGGAGCACACAGGATGTCGAATACCTCGTCGGGGAATTTCTTCGAGGACTTCACGCTCGGCCAGACCATCATCCACGCCACGCCGCGCACCGTCACCACCGGCGACGTTGCTCTCTACAACGGATTGTTCGGCGCACGCTTCGCGGTGCAGTCATCCGACGCGTTTGCCGAACGGATCGGCTATCCGCGCGCCCCGATCGACGATCTGCTGGTGTTCCATGTGGTGTTCGGCAAAACCGTGCCGGACATCTCGCTCAATGCGGTAGCCAATCTCGGCTACGCCGATTGCCGTTTCCTCAAGCCTGTCTATCCCGGCGATACGTTGAGCGCGACCTCCGAAGTGATCGGCCTGCGGCAGAACTCCAACGGCAAGACCGGTATCGTCTATGTGCGCTCGCGCGGCTTCAATCAGGACGGCGCCGAGGTACTCACTTATGCGCGCTGGGTGATGGTGCGAAAGCGCGACGAGAACGCGCCCGCGCCGGACGACCAGGTGCCCGAGTTGCCGAAGACGGTCGAAGCGGCCGCGCTCGGCGGCGCGTGCCCGATCCTCAATACGACCGTCTACAACGATGCGCTCGCCGGCAGCCCGCATCGCCACGGCGATTACACGGTTGGCGACAAGATCGATCATGTCGACGGCGTCACCGTCGAGGAAGCCGAGCACATGATCGCGACGCGGCTCTATCAGAACACCGCCCGCATACACTTCAATCAGTATTCGGAATCTCAAGGCCGCTTCGGCCGCCGCCTGATCTATGGCGGGCACGCGATCTCGCTGGCGCGCGCGCTGTCGTTCAACGGACTGAGCAATGCTTTCCACATCGCCGCCATCAACGGCGGACGGCACGTCGCGCCGCTGTTTGCCGGCAATACGGTGTTCGCCTGGAGCGAAGTGTTGGCGACAGCCCAGTTGCCCGGCCGCAGCGACGTCGGCGCACTGCGGTTGCGCACCATTGCGACGAAGGATCGTCCGTGCGGCGATTTCCCGGCGAAGACCGACGACGGCGACGACCCTGCCGTGATCCTCGAGCTGGATTACTGGGCGCTGATGCCGCGCTGATCATCTCATCCGTTCGTCCCCGCTATTGCGGAGACGAACGGGAGAGAGACGTCTTGGCGTATTACTCGGTGACCACGCCGCAAGCGATGCGATCGCCGGCGTCGCCGGCCGGATCGGTCTTGTTGTCGTCGGCCTTGGCGTGGATGACCA
>JBQCFU010000660.1:0-11572 GCA_051958775.1 Pseudolabrys sp. | reverse complement strand
GGCTTCCAGATCATCAAGAAGCACTGGCGGTTTTTCCTGCCCGGCACCAGCCGGCTCACGCGCGATCAGAAACGCGAATTCCTGCTCGGCTGGCTCAATTGGCTGGGGGCGGAAAGTCTCGGCGTCGTCGTCGCGCTTCTGCTCACGGGTCAGAAGACTGCGGCCGGGCAGGAAGCGGCGCCAGTGCTTCTTGATGATCTGGAAGCCGCCATAGGCCCAACGATGCCGCTGCTTCTTAAACTCGTCGAAGCTGCCCGGCAGGAGGCCGTGGCCGTAGCGCTTGTTGGTGTAGTGGGTGTGCCAGCCGAGCTCAAGGATGGTCAGGCCGAGATCGGTGTCCTCGCAGATCGTGTCGATCGGCCAGCCGCCGGCGGCGTCGAGCGCGGCGCGACGGACAAGGCACATCGTGCCGTGCACCACGATCGCGTTGGACTCGTTCCGCTGCACCATGCCGATGTCGAAGAAGCCGGCATATTCGCCGTTCATCGCCTCGTGCACGACGCTGCGTGCGCCGTCGCGGTGATCCTGCGGCGCCTGGACGATGCCGACCTTCGGATCGGCGAAAGCAGGGACGAGGTCCTTCAGCCAGTCGGGCTGCACGACATAGTCGGCGTCGAGCACGCCGATGATCTCGGCGTCCGGCGCGGTGTGTTCGTCAAGCGCGATCCGCAGCGCGCCGGCCTTGAAGCCCTTGACGTTCTGCAGGTTGAGGAACTTGAAGCGTTCGCCGAGCAGCTTGCAGTGCTCCGCGATCGGATCGATCAGGGCTGGATCGGTCGTGTTGTTCATCACGACCAGGCATTCGAAGTTCGGGTAGTCGAGCCGCGCCACGGCGTCGAGCGTCTGGCGCAGCATCTCCACCGGCTCCTTGTGAGCCGGAATGTGGATCGACACTTTCGGCGCGTTCGCCGGATTAGCAGTGAGGGCCGGCACCAGCGACGGCGCGGTCGAAATCAACCGCAACGGACGGCGGCCGAACGCAACGGCGGCAATCTCCTCAACGCGCGCCAGCATGATCGCGACCAGCGGGATCAGCAGGACGACACCGAGGCCCAGCGCGAAGATCGCGCCCGGCACGAGATAGTGCGCGGTCCAGAAGCCGAACACGTGCGCGAACCAGTAACCGGCGATATTGGCGGCACCGACCATCAGCATCGCTTGCGCGACAGTGACGCCGCTCATGGCGAACACCGGGATCGACAGCAGCAGGCCGAGCAGCAGCGCCATGCCGCCGATCTTCCAGTGGTCGGGATCCGTCAGCGGGCCAGTCCAGCTGAACTTGGCGTGGCGCGACGCGTCATACATGCCCCAGTACGGGCCGACGCCACCTTCGTTGGTCTTCCACGGCTGGTCGATGGCTTCGACGATGTTGTAGTCGATGCCATAAGCTTCAGCCTTCGACGCGAACGGGCGCAGGATCTCCGCCTGTTCGAGGCGGCCCGGATTGGCGTTCTTGAAGTTGTAGCCGGCGCTCGGCCAGCCGAACTCGGCGATGACGATCCGCTTGCCGGGATAGAGGCGGCGCAGCGTGTCGTAGCCGCCGATGGCGGCGTCGACGGCGGCGCGATCCGACACGCCTTCCCAGTACGGCAGGATGTGAACGGCGATGAAGTCGACCGCCGAGACCAACTCGGGGTGATCGCGCCACACGCTCCAGATTTCACCGGTCGACACCGGGACCGGCGACGAGCGCTTCACGCGCTGGATCATCTGGATCAGTTCGTCGACCTTCACGTCGTCGCGGTAGATCGTTTCGTTGCCGACGATCACGCTCGACACGTTGCTGTTGCGCCGCGCAAGTTCGATGACGGACTTGATCTCGCGCTCGTTGCGCGCCTTGTCCTTGTCAATCCAGGCGCCGATGCTGGCGCGCAGGCCGTATTCATTGGCGATCGAGGGGACCAGTTCGACACCGCCGGTGGCGGAATAGGTACGCACCGACTTGGTCAGCGGCGCGAGCGCCTTCAGGTCCGAGCGGATTTGCGATTCTGCGGCGCGGGTCGAATCGGGATGATGATTGCCGGCGAACGGCGCGTAGGACACGCTCGCAAGCTGATTGGTGACATCAGGGGCAGTGACGACTTCGCGCGTGAGGGCCCAGAGCCCAGCATGCACGCACGCAACAAGCGCGACAACGGCAGCGACAGAGCGCATCACGTCAACTCAACTGGGGCAGAGAACCACAGCCCCGAACCCGTCCCCAAGGCTCGGTCGCGGCTTTTTGCGGCAGTGCAGCATATCCCGCTAGTCGGCGGAACTTCAAGTAGAGAGGGGTCATGGCGAATTAAGGGCGGGCATCCCTGCAATGCATTTTTTTGGGTTCAGACGCTTTTGGCGTCCGACGGTAACGCCCGTTAGCGGGTAGTGGTTCCGTCATTTTGCGGCACTTGCGCCGCAGCCGCCGGAGGTGCCGTTTCCGGGTTGAGCCAGCAGGTGTGGACCCGGCTATTGAGCGTGTCCTGCTGCTTGGGGTCGATCGGACCCTGCTTCACCACGCAACGGAAGGTGGTCTGGATGTGGCTACCCGGGCAGCCGAACCGGTCATACAGGTCCAAATGCCGGAAAGCGGTGTCGAGATCGTCCCGCCAGAGCAGGCTTACCACCCGGCGGCCGAGCCAGACGCATTCGGCGTTGGCGGCAGGGCCGGTGAGCACACGGGCGGCCTCGGCAATCTCGTCGATCTTCTTCTGGCTGTCCTTGGCCTGCGCTTCCTTGGCCGCTTCCTGAGCCTTCGGGTCGGCCGGCTTGTCGGCGCTCTGTGCGTGCAGAGCGGTGAGCGGCAAAACGGACAGCATTGCCGTCGCAACAGCCAAGCGGAAACTTACTCGCATAATACCCATGATTTATCTGGTTATTGTTGGACGGCTCGGCTTCCCCTGCGTCAGCCCAATGCCGCCGGATTGGGTCAGCATTACGGCTAATGCGAGCCACTTTGTCCAGTGTCGCGCTACGATTTGCTTAAGACGCGGCACCGCGCCGCGCCTCGTCCCTGCATCCATCACACTCTCCGACAATCGCTGCTGCTTGGCAGAGCGGGCCGCGCACGATAAGCCGACAGTATCGGCCGATAGTCGCGCGGGAATGTGACGACGGCGCAGCATGAAGGGTGCGAAGCGCGATGGCGCGACCGATCGGGTTTCTGGCGCTGGCGGTGGCCGCGGTCGTCGCAGTCTGGTGGTGGCTCGGCACGCCGATTGCGATGCCGCATGCGCCGATGGCGGCAGGTGACAAGCTCAATTGCGTCTCTTACGCCCCGTTCCGGGACAGTCAGTCCCCGCTCGATGGCCAGACGACGATCTCTGCGACGCAGATCGACGAGGATCTGGCACGGCTCGCCAAGATCTCCCGCTGCGTGCGGACCTATTCGATCGATTCCGGGCTCGACCAGATCGCCGGGATTGCCGGCAAGCACGGGCTCAAGGTGATCCAGGGGCTGTGGCTATCGAGCCATCGGGAGAAGAACCGCGAGCAGATCGAAACCGCCGTGGCGCTCGCCAACCGCTATCCCGACGTGATCGAGGCGGTAGTGGTTGGCAACGAAGTGCTGCTGCGCGGCGAGCTGGCCGGCGCCGACGTGATCGCCGCGCTGCGTGAGGTGAAATCGCGTGTCCGCCAGCCGGTCACCTACGCCGATGTCTGGGAGTTCTGGCTGCGCAATCCGCAATTGTTCGATGCGGTCGATTTCATCACCATTCACATCCGGCCCTATTGGGAGGACTTCCCGATTCCGGCGCGCAGCGCCGCGGCGCATGTCGACGAAATCCGCCGCCAGGTCGCCGCGGCCTTTCCGGGCAAGGAGATTTTGATCGGCGAAGTTGGCTGGCCGAGCGCCGGCCGTCTGCGCGAGGGCGCGCTGCCGTCGCCAGCCAACGAGGCGCAAGTGGTGCAGGACGTGGTCGCGCTGGCGAAGCGCGCGAATTATCGCGTCAACATCATCGAAGCGTTCGACCAGCCATGGAAGCGCCGGCTCGAAGGCACCGTCGGCGGCCATTGGGGCATCCTCGACAACGATAATCGGCAGCCGAAATTCGTCTGGGGCGAGGCGGTGTCGAACCATCCGCGATGGGCATGGCAGGCGGCGTTCGGCGTCGTTCTGACGCTCGTCACTTTCGGCGCGGCCATGACCGCGGTGCGGCGCAGCGATCACACGCTACGGATCGCGGACTGGGGCGCGATCGCGGTGCTGGCCACGACCGGCGGCGTTCTGTCAGGCTGGGCGCTCGCGGTCGCGCCGGTCGAAAGCCTGGGTCTCGGCGGCTGGATGCGTTCGGTGGCGCTGTGCGCGGTCGCGATCCTTGCGGCGCCGCTGTGCGCCGCCGCGATCGCGGCCCGCATGCCGGCGCCAGGTTTCGCCGACATTCTTGCCGATGCGCGCCGCACACAGCCGTGGTTGCGGTTCGGTTACGGCATCATCCTCATCATCGCCACGGCGCTGGCGATCCAGGTCGCGCTCGGCCTGGTGTTCGATCCGCGTTACCGGGATTTCCCGTTCGCGGCGCTGACGGCGGCGGCGGTGCCGTTCCTGCTGCACGGCTTATGCGTTCGCGGCGCCGGCGTGCGCGGCGTGGCTGAGACACTGGCGGCAGCGATGCTCGCGCTCGGCGTCATCTACATCGCGCCGAACGAAGGCTTCGCCAACTGGCAGTCGCTGTGGCTGTGCGGAGCGTTCGTGCTGTTGGCGATCACGCTGCTTCGGGTGCGCGGCGCGCAAAGCTGAGTACCAGCAGCGACAACGCGAGCGATGACAGCGCGACATTGTAGAGAACGACGCCGAGGCAACCCACGGCGAGCGCGCCGGCAAACAGCACCGACGACGGCCGGATCAGGTGCAGCACCGCGAGGATCACCGCGACCCAGCCGAACACCGAATGATTGAACAGGCTGGTGACGATCTGCCGGGTCGAGCACAGCCACGTGTTCAAGCCGGCCTGACAGGCGAGGCCGACGGTCGAGTGTTCGATCGCCATGTAGCGCAGCTAGAGCGCATAGCCGATCGAACAGAAGCCGACGATCAGCAGGACCTGGATGGTGCGGGGATCGGGGCGATAGAGGCGCATGGCAAAAGTATAGGCACAGATGGCGGCATCGTCATGGTCGGGTTTTGCCGCGACCTGTCAGTGCAGCGGCAGCTTCTGTCCGTCATAAGCGAACGGCCGGCAGGACCCGCGGCCCTGGGCGAAGGCCCGGCACACGGCGGCGGCGGTGCTGGCTTCATTGAACGGGCCAGCCATGAGCCGCAACTGTGGCGCGCCGTTCCGGCCGGTCGGGCGCAGGATCGCGGCGGGCTCCAGCTTGTCGAGCAGCGGCGCATGCGCGGCCTTGGTGCTCAGCCATAGCGCGCGAAGGGCGTCGACGGTCGGTGCGCCGCCGAGGTCGATGGCGTATTCCGGTTTTGCCGGAAGGGTGTTTTTCGCCGCGCTGTTGGCCGGAATGCTGCCGGTGGCGAGTTGCGAGTCTTTGTCCGCAGCGTCGCGGCTCGCGGTGTCCTTGGCCTTGTCGGTGAGCGGGACCAACCGGACCGCCGGCAGCGACGGCTGCACGGCGGGCGCAGAATCGGCGATCCGGGGTGGCGAAGGCGGGGTTGTCGGGCGCTGATTGTCGTTAGCGGCCCGCGGCGGTGGCGCGGCGGCGACCACCGCCGGCGCCGAGATCGTCGGGGGCTGTGGCGCGGCTGCAGTGCTGGCCGGGGATGATGGGACGATGGCCGAAGCAGCTTTGGCAGGCTCGTGTTGATCCTTGATCGGCTCGAGCCGCGGCAATTCTGCCTTGGCGGCGGGCTCAGCCTTGGGTGTTGGCTCGACCTTGGCTTCCGGCTTGGCAGTCTCGGATTTCGGCGTTTCGGCTTTGACGGGCGCCGGGGGCGGTGCCGTGATCCGCGAGGTGGTGATCTGCTTCACCGAGCCGGTGATGTCGTCGAAGCTGCGCTCCAGCGTCGCGACGCGCGCCGCCAGCCGATCCCGGTCCGCCGTCAGGCTCTGGAGCTGGCCGGCGAGCCGGGTGGTTTCCTGTTCGGCATCAAAGGTCTTTTGCGCCACGGTGACGGGAGGCGTGGGCACTCGCGCGGTTTCCGGCTTTTCCGGCGTGTAGAGATTCGCCACCGCCTGTTGCAGGCGTTCTGCGCCGCGATCGGTCTGGGTCAGCGTCATGGTCACGCCCAGCGCCAGCGCCGCGCAGAACCCCCAGCCCGCCAGCCGCAGTAGACTGCGGAGCGTGGGCGGCGCCCCGGCGGGGGTGGTGGCGGTGCGATCCTTGGTCCGTGGCGCGATGGGGGCCATGGTGATGCTGCGTGCCCTGTGGAAATCCTCGTCCGATGGCAGGAACCCGTATCAGATTCGTCTTGTGCCCGCTGCGGTTAACCGCCCCGGCCGGGCAGCCTTTTGCTCTTGTTGGGCTTGCCGCGGGTCGGGTATGAGCGGGCCATGACCTTACGGAACATGACCTCGCAGAATCTCCGTACTTGCCTCGCCATCGTGCTCGCCGCCGGGGATGGAACCCGGATGCGGTCCAAGCTCCCCAAAGTGCTGCACGAGATCGGCAGCCGCACGCTGCTCGGCCATGTGCTGACCACCGTGCAGGCCGCCGGCGGGACCGACGTAGCGGTGGTGGTGGCCCCGGAGCGCGAGGCGGTCGCCGCCGAGGCGCGGCGGATCGTTCCCGCCGTGCAGGTGTTCGAACAGGCCGAGCGGCGCGGCACCGCGCATGCCGTACTGATGGCGAGGGCGGCTTTCGAGAAGGGTGACGACGACGTCCTGGTGATTTTCGGAGATACGCCGCTGCTGCGCGCCGAGACGGTGGCGGCGCTGCGGGCTCCGCTCGCCAAGGGCGCGGCGGTCGCGGTGCTCGGGTTCCGCCCGGCCGATCCGACTGGCTACGGCCGGCTGGTGGTCGAGAACTGCGCGCTGGCGGCGATCCGTGAGGACAAAGACGCGAGCGAGGCGGAGCGCAAGATCACGCTATGCAACGGCGGGCTGATGGCGCTTGCCGGCAAGAGCGCTCTCGCGATCCTCGATCGTATCGGCGACAATAACGCCAAGCGCGAATTCTATCTCACGGACGCCGTCGCCATCGCCCGCGACATGGGCCTGACCGCGGCGGTGGTCGAAGCCGAGGAGGACGATGTGCGCGGCATCAACACCAAGGCCCAGCTCGCCGAGACCGAAGCGGTGCTGCAGCAGCGGCTGCGGCAGGCGGCGATGGATGCGGGCGTGACCATGATCGCGCCGGAAACCGTCTTTCTCGCGGCCGACACCAAGCTCGCCATGGATGTGGTGATCGAGCCCCACGTGGTGTTCGGCCCCGGCGTCGTCGTCGAAGAGGGCGCGGTGATCCATTCGTTCTCGCACATCACCGGCGCGCGGATCGGCAAGGGCGTGTCGGTCGGTCCGTTTGCGCGGCTGCGGCCGGGAACCGAACTCGGCGACGGCTCGCGCATCGGCAACTTCGTGGAAGTGAAAGCGGCCGTGATCGAGGCCGGCGCTAAGGCGAACCATCTGACCTATATCGGCGATGCGCGGGTTGGCGCGGGCGCCAATGTCGGCGCCGGCACCATCACCTGCAATTACGACGGCAGCAGCAAGTACAAGACCAATATCGGCAAGGGTGCCTTCATCGGCTCGAACTCGGCGCTGGTCGCGCCGGTGACGATCGGCGACGGCGCCTATATCGGCTCGGGCTCGGTGATCACCAAGGACGTCCCGGCCGACGCGTTGGCGCTCGGTCGCGGTCAGCAGGTGGTCAAGGAAGGATGGGCGCAGCGGCTGCGCGATCTTGCCGCGCTCAAGAAGAAGGCGTGATCGGCCTTTCGTTAAGGCTTGTCGTTAAGTCTGTCATACGCCGCAATGCGATGTGATTTCCGCTGCGGCGGTTGTAGCGGATAGAGCAGAGCACCATATCGGATAGGTTTCGGGGGACGGGACTCCAGCATGTGCGGAATTGTCGGGATTCTCGGCCGCGAGCCGGTTGCGGGGCAACTCGTCGATGCCCTGAAGCGGCTCGAATATCGCGGCTATGATTCGGCGGGCGTCGCCACGCTGGAGAACGGCGGGACGCTGACGCGCTGCCGCGCGCAGGGCAAACTCACTGCGCTTGAGGGGCGGCTTCAACACGAGCCGCTGCAGGGCACCATCGGCATCGGCCACACCCGCTGGGCCACGCACGGCAAGCCGACCGAGAACAACGCGCATCCGCACGCGACCGACCGGGTCGCCGTCGTTCATAACGGCATCATCGAGAATTTCCGCGAACTGCGCGAGGAGTTGACTCGCGAAGGCGCGACGTTCGGCAGCGATACCGATACCGAAGTGGTCGTGCATCTCGTTACCCGCGAATTGAAGCGCGGCAAGTCGCCGGTCGACGCCGTGGCGGCGACGCTCGGACAACTGCGCGGCGCGTTCGCGCTGGCTTTCCTGTTCGCCGGCGAGAACGATCTGATGATTGGTGCGCGCCGCGGCTCACCGCTCGCGATCGGTTACGGCGACGGACGGATGTATCTCGGTTCCGATGCGATCGCGCTCGCGCCATTCACCGATCAGGTGAGCTATCTCGACGACGGCGACTGGGTGGTGCTGACGCACGACACCGTCGCCGTGCGCGATGCCAGTGGGAAGCCGGTCGAGCGCCCGGTGATCAAGACCGCCGCGTCGGCGCAACTGATCGACAAGGGCAACCACAAGCACTTCATGGCCAAGGAGATTCACGAGCAGCCGGAAGTGGTCGGTCACACGCTCGCCAACTACATCGACATGGCCGAGGAGAAGATCGATCTGCGCCAGGCGCTGCCGTTCGACTTCAAGAATCTGAACCGCATCTCGCTATCGGCCTGCGGCACGGCTTATTACGCGGGCCTCGTCGGCAAATACTGGTTCGAAAGGTTCGCGCGGCTGCCGGTCGAGATCGATGTAGCGTCGGAATTCCGTTATCGCGACGTGCCGCTCGATCCCGGCAATCTCGCGATCTTCGTGTCGCAGTCGGGCGAGACGGCGGATACGCTGGCGTCGCTGCGCTACGCGAAAGAGAACAGGCAGCACGTCCTGTCGGTCGTCAACGTGCCGACCTCGACCATTGCCCGCGAAAGCGACGTGGTGATGCCGACGCTGGCCGGCCCCGAGATCGGCGTCGCCTCGACCAAAGCGTTCACCTGTCAGCTTGCGGTGCTCGCCTGCCTTGCCATTGCCGCCGGCCGCGCACGCGGCGCACTGTCGCGCGAGGACGAGCGTGTGCTGGTGCGGGCGCTGATCGAGACGCCGCGGCATATGTCGGAAGCGCTCGCCATCGAGCCGCAGATCGAGCAGCTCGCCTATACGCTGTCGAAATGCAAGGACGCGCTCTATCTCGGCCGCGGTACCAGCTTCCCGATCGCGCTCGAAGGCGCGCTCAAGCTCAAGGAAATCTCTTACATCCATGCCGAAGGCTACGCCGCGGGGGAGTTGAAGCATGGACCGATCGCACTGATCGACGAGACCGTCCCGGTCGTGGTGATCGCGCCCTACGATCAGGCTTTCGAGAAGACCAAGTCGAACCTGCAGGACATGGTGGAACTGTCGCGCCGCGCCTATCGGCCGGTGGCGGTGTTCGAGAAGACCGTGTCGAACAGGCAGGAGGTGGCGGCGCGCGGCGGCCAGATCATCCTCATTTCCGATCCGAAGGGCGTTGCGGAAGGAGCGACGGAGTCGCTCGTCACCTTGACCATGCCGGAAATGCCGCTGTCGGTGACGCCGCTCGTTTACGCGATCCCGATCCAGTTGATCGCCTATCATACCGCCGCGGTGATGGGCACGGACGTCGACCAGCCGCGCAACCTCGCGAAATCCGTGACGGTCGAGTAAAGTCCGGGAATGAACCAGGTTATCGAGCCGCCGATCAGTCCGGAACCGCCGCCGCCGGTGCACACCAGCTTCGCCGGGCGCATCCGCAATTATTTCCTGACCGGCCTGATCGTCGCCGGGCCGATCTTCGTCACCGCCTATCTGGCGTGGTGGTTCATCAATTGGGTGGATGACCTGGTGCGGCCGTTCATGCCGCCGGCGCTGCGGCTTGAAACCTATGCACCGATCCATATTCCCGGAACCGGTTTGATCATCGCCGTCGTTGCGTTGACGTTGCTCGGCTTCCTCACCGCCAATCTCGTCGGTCGCAAGCTCGTCGAATTCGGCGAGGCGATCGTCACCCGCATGCCGATCATCCGGCCGGTCTACCGCACCATGAAGCAGATCTTCGAGACTCTGTTCTCGAAGTCCGGCTCGAGCTTCCGGCAAGTGGCGCTGGTGGAATTCCCGGCGCCGGGCATGTGGTCGCTGGTGTTCCTGTCGCAGCCGCCGGGACCGCATGTGGTTGCCGGGCTGCCGGAAGGCGAGCATGTTTCGGCGTTTCTGGCCTGCGCGCCGAACCCGACGACTGGTTTCTATTTCTATGCGCCGCGCAAATCGATTATTCCCATCGATCTGCCGGTCGAGCAGGCGATGACGCTGCTGATGTCGGCCGGCATGGCCAGTGGCGCTCCGCAGGGTGCCGATCAGGCGAAGCTCGCAGCGCTGGCCGCGCAAGCCAAAGCTGCCCGCGACACCGCGCCCGCGAAATAAACTGAATTTCAGCCGGCGCGGATCAGTTTGATCGCTTCGTCCTTCTCGAACAGATAGAGCAGGCGGCGCAGCGCCTCGCCACGCGGCGAGGTGAGCTGCGGATCGCGCGCAAGGATCAATGCCGCGTCATCGCGCGCCGGGCCGAGCAGCTTGCCGTGGACCTGCAGTTGCGCGACGCGGAAGCCTGGCACGCCGCTCTGTCGTGTGCCGAGCAGATCGCCTTCGCCGCGCAGCTTCAAATCCTCTTCGGCGATGCGGAAGCCATCCTCGCTGTCGCGCAGGATCGCGAGCCGGGCCTTGGCGGTTTCGCCGAGCGGCGACTTGTAGAGCAGCAGGCAGGTCGAGCGGCCGGAGCCGCGGCCGATACGGCCGCGCAACTGATGCAGTTGCGACAGGCCGAAGCGTTCGGCGTGCTCGATCACCATGATGGTCGCTTCCGGCACGTCGACGCCGACCTCGATCACTGTGGTGGCGACCAGGAGCGACGTCTCTCCCGCGGCGAAGCGCGCCATCGCCCGATCCTTCTCGGTCGATTTCATCTTGCCGTGGATCAGATCGACGGCATCGCCGAACCGTGTCTGCAAATCCTTGAAGCGGGCATCAGCAGCAGCGAGATCGCTCTTCTCGGATTCCTCCACCAGCGGACAGACCCAGTAGCAGCGCCGTCCTTCGGCGAGTGCGCGGCCGACCGCATCCTCCACTTCGCTCAGCCGGTCGAGCGCGATCACGCGTGTATCGATCGGCTGCCGGCCGGCGGGTTTTTCCCGCAACTCGGAAACGTCCATGTCGCCGAAGAAGGTGAGCACCAGCGTGCGCGGGATCGGCGTCGCGGTGAGCACCAGCACATCGACCGCTTCGCCCTTGCGCGTCAAAGCGAGCCGCTGATGCACGCCGAAGCGGTGCTGCTCGTCGACGATCGCCAGCGCCAGATCCTTGAACGCCACGTCGTCCTGGAACAGCGCATGGGTGCCGACGATCAGATCGATGTCGCCGAT
>JBQCFU010000659.1:0-5668 GCA_051958775.1 Pseudolabrys sp. | reverse complement strand
TCGCCAATGTCCTGGGGATGTATGGCGTTTCCGTTCTCGTCATCGAGCGTGGCGCCGAACTGATCGATTATCCGCGCGGCGTCGGCATGGATGACGAATGCCTGCGCGCGTTCCAGGCCATCGGCCTCGCCGACAATGTTCGTCCGCATACGACGCCTGATCAGTGGGTCCGCTTCCTGACGGCTCGTGGCCGATGCTTTGCCTCGGTCGAACCGCGGACACGGGAGTTCGGCTGGCCGCGGCGCAACGCGTTTATCCAACCTCTTGTCGATCGCGAGCTGCTGAAGGGACTATCGCGCTATCAGAACGTCGATGTTCTATTCGATCGTTCGCTGTCCGATCTGACCGAAACCGGCGACGGCGTGCTGTTCCAGGTGCAGGGCAGCGCTGGCGCCACCGAAAAAATTCACGCCAGTTTCGTCGTCGGGGCCGACGGCGGCAAAAGCACCGTCCGCAAGATTCTCAACATTCCCTTTTCGGGGAAAACAGAATCGACCCGCTGGGTCGTGGTTGACATCCGCAACGATCCGATCGGCATCCCGGATGCTTATCTGTATTGCATTCCCGCCCGTCCCTATGTGTCGATTGCGTTGCCCCACGGAATCCGCCGCGTCGAATTCATGGTATTCGGCGAGGAGACGGAAGAGCAGCTCTGCTCACGGGACGGGATTCAGGATCTGCTGCGGATCGTCATGCCGCATCCGGAGAAAGCCGACATCATTCGCAGCCGCGTCTACACCCACCACGCACGTCTGGCGGAGCGTTTCCGGCAAGGGCGCGTGCTGCTCGCCGGAGACGCCGCCCATTTGATGCCGGTGTGGCAAGGTCAAGGCTACAACAGCGGCATTCGGGATGCGACGAACATTGCCTGGAAGCTGGCGATGGTCGTCAAAGGCATGACGTCCGACGCGCTCCTGGACAGTTACGATCTCGAGCGTCGGGATCACGCCGCAGCGATGATTTCCATCTCCGTCACAGCCGGGAAAATCTTTTCACCGACCCAGCGGTGGCTGGCGATGCTTCGCGATGGCCTGACCCTTCTGCTCAATGCGATCCCGCCGGTGAAGAACTACATCCTGCAGATGCGGTTCAAGCCGATGCCGCGCTACACGCGTGGTGTCGTCGCGCAGTCGGCTGCTCCGAATAGCTCTGCGCCCTCGCCGGTCGGCCGGCTATTCATCCAGCCCGACGTCGTTCTGGAGAGCCGTGAAACCCGGAAATTCGACGATGCCATCGGGCCCTGGTTCGCCATTGTCACCTGGGCGACCGATCCCCGCATCCATATGAGCAATTCGGTCCGGACCTTTTGGGAAAGCGTCGGAGCGCGGTTCGTCACCGTCATGCCGGCCGTCCAGCTTTCCGCCGAACACACCGCGCGGTCCAACGATTTGCTGATGCTGGGCGACACCGGCGCGATCAAGCAATGGTTCGGCGATCACAGGACCTCGTTGATCGTCCTGCGTCCCGACCGGTTCGTCGCCGCGGCCTCGCCAACGCCGCAAGCAATCGACGAGATCACCGCCTCGCTGCAAACGGCGATGGGTGCGAACACCTGAGCCGGTCGCTGCCACGGGACTTCAGGCGCCACCCTACCGGCCCTGCAGAAAATCGATATGCAGCGCATTGAAGGTCTTGGCATCCTCGAATTGCGGCCAGTGACCACAATGCTCCATCACCACGAACTTGCTGCCCGGAATGAGATCAGCAATGCGCTGCCCCTCGGCGATCGGATTGGTCGGATCATGGGTCGTCCAGAGCACGAATGTCGGCGCCACGATGCGGCGCCAATCATCATCGGATAACAGATTGCGCGTGCGGATATTCATTTCCTGAAGCACCAGCGCGTTGCGCATGGCCACATTGAACCCCGGCAACGAATAGACCGCTTGTCGCGTCGCGATCAGATCCTCAGTGACACGTGCCGGATCGGCCATCAGCCATTCGAGCCGCGACTTGATGAAATCCCAGGTCGGGTTATCGGCCGCCCGCTGCGACAATTCCTTGATGCGAGCCATGACCTCGGGACGAGCGACGGACCCGCCCGTGGTGTTCAGCACCAGGCGGTCCAGTCGATCCGGATGCATCAACGCAAACCGTGCGGCGACCCAGCCGCCGAGCGATTCTCCGGATATGTGCGCGCGATCGATCCTCATCGCGTCCATGAAACGAACGAGATGATCGACATAGCGCGGGATTTCTAGCGGTATATCCGGCTTGTCGGTGAAGCCGTGACCGATCATGTCCACGGAGAAAGTGTGAAAATGCTGCCCGTGCGGCCCTATATTCCGGCAATAGGCTTCCGCGTGTCCACCGGTGCCGTGCAGGAAAATCAGTGCCGGCTGCGAGGCCGAACCTGTCTCCAGGTAGCGCGTGCGGATGCCGCCGGCATCGACCCAGCGCTGCGCAAACGGAACGCCGAGCAAATCGATCCACATGCTGGAGTGCGTCACGGTAAACTCCTCTTTTGCCCGGATTTGACGGGCCACAGGAGAAACCGGCAACGCACGACTCGTCGCTGTGCACTGCGCGCACGCGGCGCGCTAGTATAGCGGCTTGGCAACGGCCAGTCGGGACAACTCCGCTTCGATGGCGTTTACGCTGTCGCGCATATGAGCGAGATAGCGCTTTGCTGCTTCGGCCGGCGTCATGGCGCTCTTGAAGAACACGAGGTTGATGGAGCCGGCGACGCCGTGGGGCGAGCGGATCGGGATCGCGATCGCGCCGATATGGCCTTCGATCAGTCCGACCGCCGACGCATAACCCCGATCGCGCGTCTCCTTCAGCAGCGCTCGAACGTAGCGCGCGTCCTGTGCTTCCGCGGCATCCGGATAGCTCGACTTGGCGATGATGCTCAGCATGACATCGCGCTCCGCCTCCGACGCGCCGGCGAGAACCGCACGCCCCATCGCCGAACGGAGCACGGGGCGGTTTTGGCCGATCATCGAACGATGCACGGAGAAATGGCTGAACTTGTGCGTCGTTTCCCGGATCACCATCGTTCCCTGCTCGAACGTGGCGAAATCGGTCGGCCACAGCACTTTCGGCAGCAGCCGGCCCAGTTCCTGAGCGACGACACGCGTCACCTGATCGAGTGCCGTATAGCCCTCGCTCAACCGGCGTACACCGAAGGTGAGACTGTAATATTCGTCCGAGGCGCGCGTGACGTAGCCTTCGTGCTCGAGCGTATCGAGCAGACGATAGACCGTTGTCCGGTCGATCCCGACCTCAGCAGCGATCTCGCCCGGCCGCGCACGACCGACACGGTTGAGTTCGGCAAGGACGTTCAACCCCCGGGACAGGGCGCGGACGTGTCGGTATCGCGATCGCTTTGCCATCGATGCGAGGATACCCGTCCTGTGCGGCTCTGTCTGCTGTCGGGGCATTAACCCGGCAACAGACAGCCGATCTCAACAATGCGAATGCTCCTCAATTCGAGACGAACGGACAACCGCCGTCCTTGAGCGGGCGGAAAATGTCCTTCCCCGGGATTTCGCGGATGATCTTGTAGATATCCCAGTCGCCCTTCGATTCTTCCGGCGATTTGACCTGCAACAGGAGCCGGTTGCTGATCAGTCGCCCGTCGCTGCGGACCGTTCCGCCCGGCGCGAAGAAATCGTCGACCGGCGTCGACTTCATCACCTTGATGACGGCGTCGGCGTCCTTCGTGCCAGCCTTTTTCACGGCACGCAGATAGTGCAGCACGGCCGAATATGTCTCCGCGTGCACGGCCGACGGCATCACCTTCATGCGGTCGTAGAATTTCTTCGACCATTGCCGCGTCTGGTCGTTCTGATCCCAATAGAATCCGTCGACGGTGATGATGCCCTTGCTGCCGCTGAGACCCGCACCACGGAAATCATGAATATTGCCGAGCGGCGTCACGAACCGGATATTCTTCTCCGGCGCGGTCAGACCGAACTCCTGTGCCTGCTTCAGCGCGTTCGACGTGTCGGTCGACGTGCTGACCAGCGCGATCACATTCGCTCCCGACGACGATGCGCGCAGCAGGGGCGATGAGAAATCCTGGCTGTTGATCGGGAAGCGGATGCTGCCCAGAACTTTGCCGCCGGCCCGCTCGACAGCGGAGGCGGTATCGCGCTCCAACGAGTGGCCGAACGCGGTGTCGGTGGTGAGGGAGAACCACTTGTCGCCACCCCGGCGCACGGTTTCCTGCCCGACCACATTGCCCATGGCGTAGGAATCGATATGCCAGTGAACGGTATAGGGCGTGCAGGCCTTCCCGGTCAGGTCGGACGATGTGCCGCCGCTGATCAGGAAAATCCGCTTCTTCTGCTTGACGATGTCCTGAATCGCAAGCGCCAGCGGCGACGACGGCACATCGACGATCGCGTCGACATTGTCCTGATCGAGCCAGCGACGCGCCAGCAGCGTCCCGGTATCGACCTTCATCAGAAAGTCACCCTGCACAACCTCGATCGGCTTTCCGAGAACGGAGCCGCCGAAATCCTCGACCGCCATCTTCGCGGCGGTGACAGAGCCGAGTCCGGTGTTTGTCGACGCCGGCCCGGTCATGTCCGTCAGAACGCCAAGTTTCACACCAGCGTTTTGCGCCGAGGCAATGCCAGATCCGGCGGCCGTCAGCAGCAATGCGAGAGCAAGTTTAGTCAGCCTGGTCACGACTTCCCCCTGATGTTTTTGAACGGGAGACGCTCGTTCTGGCGCTCCTCCACGCAATTATTTGACGGGGGGTCGGCGCGGGTCGACAGCCTTATCCGTTGTGTACGCACCGTGCACAGTTTCCGTGTTCGGGCTTGAATCAGCTTAAAAAATCGAGATTTCGTCGCACAAGCCCGTGCAAAGGACAGTCGCGTATGCCGACGACCATCGAAGCCGCAGCCGACGCGATTTTCAACGCGCGGGATCAACAGAGCCCGATCAGGCCCATTCGCGAGACATTCAAGATAGGTTCGGCAGCCGATGCCTATGCGGTGCAGGACATCAACACCCGCCGTTATCTGCAAAACGGGCGTGCGCTTTCCGGTCGCAAGATCGGCCTCACCGCCAAATCAGTGCAGCGGCAGATGGGCGTCGACGAACCCGACTTCGGCATGTTATGGCGCGACACCGAATACGGGAGCGGCACGAAGATTCCGACGGACACGCTGATCCAACCACGGATCGAAGGCGAAATCGCATTCGTCCTCGAGCGCGAGATCACCGATCCAGAGACCAGCATCACCGATTTGATCCGGTCCGTGGCTTATGCGCTTCCCGCGATCGAGATCGTCGACAGCGCTATCGCGAACTGGGACATTCAGCTTGTCGACACTATCGCTGATAATGCCTCCGCCGCCGGCTATGTGATCGGCCACGACCCCAAGGCGCTGGGTCAACTCGATCTGCGCCTGTGCGGCATGATCATCAGCGACGCCACCAGCGGTATTCTTTCCGTTGGCACCGGCGCGGCGTGCCTCGATCATCCGCTTTACGCGATGCAATGGCTTGCGCGCAAAATGATTGACGTCGGCCGTCCGCTACAGGCTGGCGATCTGGTTCTGTCGGGTGCGCTTGGACCGATGGTGGCCGGTTCGAAAGGCAGTACCTTTGTCGTCGAGATTCAGGGATTCTCGCCGCTGACGATCTCGTTCTAGTTTCTACCTATGCTTTTTGCAGCAAAACGTCGCACAGCGTGTCGGATATTCTCTCA
>JBQCFU010000658.1:0-4406 GCA_051958775.1 Pseudolabrys sp. | reverse complement strand
CCAGCTCTGGCGCATGGCGCCGGCGTCCTGGCGGTGGACGGTGCGGGGGGCGAGCGCCTTGTGTGCAGGCGGCTGCGGCGGGCGGCTGCAGGTCGGCGTCAGCACGAAATCGTAGGGAGCGAACCAGCCCTGCACCGCGCGGAAATGCTGGGTGCGCTTGTAGGTCGCCTGCAGCAGCTGCTGGCCGCTATAGGTGCCACCCACACGAATGCCTTCGACAAAGCTCGGGTCGAGCTTGGGTGCGACTTCGTCGATCTTGGCGAAGAACCGCGCGGCCCAGTTCGACTGCTGCAGCACACGCCAGGCCGGCTCGGCGTTCTCGATCGGCTCGTCCACGTTCTCGACGGTGCAGCCCATGGCGCGGAACACGTCGAGTGCCTGCTCACAGGCCCGTCGTACCTCATCGTCGAGCAGGGTGTTGCCGGCGAGCGCGCGCCAGGCGATCCGCAACTTGCCGGGTTTACCGCGCTGCTGCACGGCGGCCAGCGCGTTCGGGGCCGGCACGCCGATGGAATGCGGGTCGGAGCGATGTTCGCCGGCGGTGGTGTCGAGCATCAGCGCTGTGTCGGCAACGGTGCGCGCCATCAGGCCGAGATGGATGAAGTTGTTGAAGCCGTCCGGCACCTGATTGTGCGGGATGACGCCGAGCGTCGGCTTCAGCCCGACGATGCCGGTCAGCGCTGCTGGCAACCGCGTACTGGCGCCCGCATCGGTCGCGAGCGAGATCGGGCCCATGCCAGAAGCGACGGCGACGGCGGAGCCGCCGCTCGAACCGCCCGGCGTCAGTTCGGGATTCCAGGGATTGCGAGTGACGCCGCACAGCGGGGAATCCGTCAGCAGCTTGTGCGCGAATTCGGAGGTCGTGGTCTTGCCGAGGACCACGGCGCCAGCCTTCTTCAGCCGCTCGACCGACACCGCGTCGGAGTCGGGCACATTGTCGGCCATAGTGTGCGACGCCCAGGTGGTGCGCAGGCCCTTGGTGTTGATGATGTCCTTCACCGACACCGGAACGCCATGCAGCGGGCCGAGCGTATCGCCGCGGGCCACTGCATCGTCGGCGGCTTTGGCCTGTGCCAGCGCGCCGTCGCGGTCGACGGTGATGAAGGCGTTGAGCGTTGCTTGCGTTGCGTCGATCCGGTCGAGCACCGCTTTGGTCACATCGACCGAAGAGAGTTTTTTGCCGCGGATCTGCCGGGCGAGGTCGAAGGCGGAGAGAAACAGCGGTGAAGAAACCATGGGACACCTGTAGACTGAATGCGATGACGCCGCGCGCCCGCAGAGGCGCGCGGCGTCTGAGTGAAACGGAGTGACGTCACACCGGCAGGCAGAGTGCGTTCGGCACCAGCAGATTGCTGTAGACGCACTGGCGCTCGGCGAGCTTGAGGCCGTCCTCGGTGCGGCGGAATTTGTCGTAATAGGTGCCGACCTGATGCAGCGTCGCATCGGGCCGGTCGAACAGGACCTGCAGCACGACATAGTTCGCCTGCGCGACTATGATGCCGTCCGCTTCTTCCCGCACCACCTGCTGATTGGCGATGAGATGGGTGAGATAGCGCGGCGCGAACATCGCCGTTTCCTTCAGCGCGAAGGCGCGGTCGCGGATCATGCCCTTGTTTTCGCAGTAGATCAGGCCGACCGGCAGATTGCGCAGATAGTTCTCGCGCGACACGATGTTGTAGAGCGCGTCGTCGGTGAACAGTTCGACCCAGTCCATCAAACGCTGCTCGTCGAGCGCGGCGGCATAGACGGTGTTGAACTGCTCGATCTCGTATTTGAGCAGCATCGCTTCCAGCCGCGAATCCGGCGTAGCAGCAGCGGCGCGCGGACGCGCCATCACAACGTCACCCATTGTCTACAGCCCCATTTCCTGGCGCCAATGTTGGTACATGGCGCGGATCGCTGCTTCGGAGATCAGCGTGTCGGTGGTGCCGGCCTCGATCGCCGGATCAAGCTCCACCAGATGCTCGCCGTTCGGCACGCGCTGCATGCCGTCCTGAACGAACTTGATTGCTTCGTTGTCTTCGAGACCGAGGAAGCCGGCCGGTCCCATCAGGTTGCCCTGGCGCAGCCGGTGACGGGTCATTTCCTCGGTGTCACCTTCGAAGCCGAACATGGTCCACTTCATGATGAACTCATGCGGCCCGGTCGGTACGATCTGCCGTACGCCGAGCGTGTTCATCTCGCGCTGGATGATCAGGTTCGGCCAGATGGTGGACATCGTCACCGACCAAGGACTCTTGAACTCGTCGATGAAGTCCATGAAGCGCGGCTCGGAGAGCGTCATGCCTTCCTTGTAGGCGCGCATCTCTTTCTTGTTGTCGCTCGACACCGTCGCGCCGTCGGACTTGGCCGAGGCCATCACGCCGTGGCGGCCGCTCGGGTCGGCCAGCATCAGCGAGCGGTTGCCGGCGACCAGCAGGCCGAAGGTCACGAGGAACGTGTGCAGCAAGGTCGCGTGGTACGGGTCCTTAAGGTTCTCGTGATAGAGCTTCCAGTTGCCAGGCAGGGTATGGCGGTAATAGCCGAGCAGCTTGAGCTTGCGGCCGTCGAACGTCGCCTCGAACTCGCTGAGAACGTCCGGTCCGAGATAGTCCTGCAGCGACTCCATGTCCTGACAGTATGACGCGAACACCACGCCGAGATGGGTGATGACGGCGAGTTTGCGCAGGCCGTGATCCGCATTCCTGAAGTCGGACGGCATGCCGCCCTTGCCGTTGACGCCGCGCCGGAACGGCACGCCGGCGAGATTGCCCTTCAGGTCGTAAGACCACTGGTGATAGGGGCAGACGAATTCCTTGGCATTGCCGGAGAGGTCGCGGCAGAACTCGGCGGCGCGGTGCGCGCAGCGGTTCTCGAATACGTTGATGCTGCCGTCCTCGGCGCGGGAAACGACGACCGGGGTCGGCCCCACATTGGAGCGGATGAAGTCGCCGGCGTTCGGAATTTCACATTCGAGCGCCACGTAGTTCCAGGTGCGGCCGTGGAAGATCTTGTCGATCTCGCGCTCGTAGATGGTCTGGTCCGTATAGACCCAGTCCGGAATGCGGCGCAGACCTTCCTCCGGCCAGAGGTAGCGCTTGGTGAGGGAGAGAGGGGGATTGGCGTTCATGTCGCTGTCCTCCAGGAGAATGTCGGTGTCATTGATGTCGACCAGTGTCGCGCCGGCCGCGGCGAGATCGAACGGACCGGTCTGTGTGAGTTCGCTGCGCGCGGCACGGATGGCCTTCGGATCGGAGAAGGCGACCACGCCGGTGAGTTTGCCGGTAGCCGGATCGATGGTGCGGTAGATCGCGCCGGGGTCGGTGCCGGGCGAACCGGAATGCGCGACCTGATCGCGCGGGCCGATCAGGCCGAGCATCTGGATGTTGCGGTCGAACTGGTCGGTCCAGAACCACGGCGCTTTAGCGGCGCCCGCCGGCGCGTGGCCGGCGATGGAGCGGCCGGCGGCCGCGCCCTGTTCTTCGGCGTTCTGCCAGCTTTCCAGCCGGATGCGTTTGCCGTCGAGTGACACATGATGCAGCGCGCAATCACCCGCGGCCCAGATGCCGGCGACGCTGGTGCGGCCTTCGCCGTCGATTTCGATGCCGCCGGCAACGCGGCAGCCGGCCTGTTCGGCGAGCGACAGTTCGGGCTCAAGACCGATGCCGACCAGCACGCTGTCGACTTCGATGGTCTCGTTGCCGGCAACGATGCCAAGTTTCGCGCTCCCATTGGCACCGCGACGAGTGATCTGCGAGACGGCGGCATTGAGCCGTATATCGACGCCGTTCTTGCGGGCGAGGCCGCGGAACACGCGGCCGAGAGCCATCGGCATGATGCGCGCCATGATCTCCGGCTCGCGCTCCAGCAGCGTGACGGCAAGCCCGCAGGATACGGCGCTCGACGCCAGTTCGAGGCCGATGAACCCGCCGCCGATGATGCCGACATGCCCACCGCGCGCGAATGCCTGCTCGATGGCGGCCGCATCCTCGATGGTGCGCAGATGATGCACGCCGGGAAGCTCCGCGCCGGGTAGGGTAAGCCGCCGCGCGCGGCCACCGGTGGCGATCAGCAGCGTGTCATAGGGCAGCACCGTGCCGCTCTGCAGCGTCACGGTGCGCTTTTCCGGATCGATCGCGGTGGCGCGCTGGCCAAGGTGCAGCGTCACGCCGTATTGCGCGACATCTTTCTCGGTGAGCCGCAGATGCGACACCGCTTTGCCCTGCACCAGCTCCTTGGAGAGCGGCGGGCGCTCATAGGGCAGGTGGCGCTCGTCGCCGATCAGGTCGATGGTGCCGTTGAATCCGGCCTGGCGCATCGCCGCGATCGCGGCAGCGGCGGCCTGTCCGGCTCCGACGATCACCGCGCGCTGCGGCGTCTTTGTCTCTGCCTCTTCGGTGGCCGGTTTATCGTCGAACGAGAGCTGA
>JBQCFU010000657.1:0-6205 GCA_051958775.1 Pseudolabrys sp. | reverse complement strand
ATCCGCAGCGCGAGCGCTGCTGGATCGCCGAACGCGACGGCGCGCGCGCGGGTTCGATCTTTCTGATGAAGGATAGCGACGAGATCGCTCGCATCCGCCTGCTGCTGGTCGAGCCGTGGGCGCGCGGCCACGGCATCGGCGAAAGGCTGACACAGGAATGCATCACCTTCGCCCGCGCATCCGGCTATCGTCATGTGACGCTGTGGACCCACAGCATCCTGACGAGCGCGCGGCGCATCTATCAGCGCGCCGGCTTCACGCTGACATCGACCAAGCCGCACAGCGACTGGGGCCCGCAGATCGTCGGCGAGACATGGGATTTGACGCTTTAAACCCGGCGCTTTGCCGTCTTCGCCGGCGGCAGCGCATGCCGCCACGCCATCTCCAGCGCGGCGCGCAGTTCGGCATCCGACATCGCCGCGAGCGTGCCGCAGGTCCAGCCCTGCCTGCCCCATGCATTGGGGATCGCGGCGAACGCATCCGGTGCGACCATGCACTTCAGTTCCTGCTCGTCCGGGCTGAACTTGAAATTCGCGGTCTTCCTGTCGGCGGCAAGCGTCACATAGATGCGCTTCACCTTGAACGCGGCGCGGTCGAAATGCGGCGCCTCGGTCGTGCCGTCGAGCGACAAAGCGATCTTGCGAAGCTGCGCGGCGGTGGCCATTCCTCACACCATCGGTATCACGCCGTCGCGCCTTTGGCTTTCTCGCGGCGCATATGCTCGTCGAGCCGCGGCAGGATCTCGACGAAGTTGCAGGGGCGATACCGGTAGTCGAGCTGATGCACGAGGATGCCGTCCCACGCATCCTTGCAGGCGCCGGGCGAGCCCGGCACGCAGAAGATAAATGTGGAATTGGCGGTGCCTGCGGTCGCCCGCGTCTGGATCGTCGAGGTGCCGATCTTCGGAAAGCTCACCATGTGAAACGCGGTGGAGAAACCGTCCATCCGCTTCTCGAACAGCGGCTCGATCGCTTCCGGCGTCACGTCGCGGCCGGTGAAGCCGGTGCCGCCGGTGGTGATGACCACATCGATATTGCGGTCGGCGATCCAGGCTTTCACTTTCGCGCGGATCGCCTCGACGTCGTCGCGAACGATGGCGCGATCGGCGAGCTGGTGCCCGGCCGCCGCGATCCGCTCGGCAAACACCGAGCCGGATTTGTCGTCCGCCAGTTCGCGCGTGTCGGACACCGTCAGCACCGCCATCCGCAGCGGGATAAACGGGCGCGCCGTATCGACGCCGGGCATGGGCGCTCTCCACTACTCTATCGTCCGATCAGATCGACGATGCGCCGAAGGTGTTGCAGGCCGAGACCTTGCCGCTCTGGAAGCCGGTCATGAACCAGCGCTTGCGCTGCTCAGCCGAGCCGTGCGTGAAGCTGTCCGGCACCACCCGCCCCTGCGCCTTGCGCTGCAACGTATCGTCGCCGATCGCATTCGCGGTCTGCAGCGCGGCGTCGATGTCGCCCGGATCGATGAAGTTGCGGCGCTGGTTCGAGCGCGCGGCCCAGACGCCGGCGAAGCAATCCGCCTGCAATTCAACGCGCACCTGAATCCGGTTCGCCGCGCTGCGGCTGCCCGAAGCCTGCTGCGCCTCCTGCGCCTTCGGCAGAATGCCGAGCAGATTCTGCACGTGATGACCGACCTCGTGCGCCAGCACATAGGCTTGTGCGAATTTGCAGGCCGCGCCGGAGCAGCCGCGGAAGCGCTGCTCGATCTCCTGGAAGAACGACGTGTCGATATAGACGCGGCGATCGTTCGGGCAATAGAACGGCCCCATCGCCGCCTGCGCGAAACCGCAGCCGCCCTGGATCGAGCCGCGGAACAGCCGCAGCTTGGGCGGACGATATTGCTGGCCGTTCTCCTTGAAGATCACATTCCAGGTATCTTCGGTGTCGCCGAGCACGGCGGCGACGAAATCGCCGGTCGCGTCTTTCGGCTTGCCGGTCTGCGACGGCGCCTGCTGCTCGATCTGGCGTTCGTAACGCTGCTGTCCGCCGGTAAGAACTTCGGCGCCGCCGATCAGGATCGAGGGATCGATGCCGAACGCCCAGCCGAGCAGACCGAGCACCACGACAGTACCGATGCCGAGCCCGCCACCGCCGCCAACATTGATACCGCCCGGAAGATTGAAACCACCGCCACCGCCGCTGCTGTCGCGATAATCCTCAACATTGTCGCTCCGGCGAAAATCGTCCCAGCGCATCGATCAGTCCCTCGTCCAAAGCATTTCAAGCGGCGTGGATTTGGTACGCGTACGGAAAACACGTCAATCAAATCCCGCAAACCCCGGAATTTCACTTCGTTTCCCCGAAACGAACAGAGATTCCGGCCTCTTCCAACGATCATCGCCGAAGGAGGTTTCAAGGTCCAACGGCGATTGTTTACTTCCTCGTAACTCTTTGCTTTTCCTCAGCAAACGGAACTTTTTGCCTAGTTATCGCTAACGCGATCTTTACCTTAGCGGATCAGGATGCAGCCCGTCGGTTTGTTGGTCCCGCGTCGCCGGCTGCGTCGCCTGAGTCAGAGTCCTGAGTCATGGTAGTAATGCGTCGCGGGGCGTCCTCACGGGCGCCCCGTCGTTTTTCAGAAACGTCCGAACCCCGTCACCGTGTTCTGCTCGGCGATTGTGTCGCCGAATTGAACAAGCTGCCGGCTGCGTCCGTCGATCTCGTGTTCGCGGACCCTCCCTACAATCTGCAGTTGCGCGGCGACCTGCGTCGCCCGGACGATTCCCAGGTCGACGCCGTCGACGACGACTGGGATCAGTTCGAGAGCTTCCGCGCCTACGACGATTTCACCCGGGAATGGCTCACCGCCTGCCGCCGGGTGCTCAAACCCACCGGCACGCTGTGGGTGATCGGCTCCTATCACAACATTTTCCGCGTCGGCACGACGTTGCAGGACCTCGGCTACTGGATCCTCAACGACGTGGTGTGGCGCAAGACCAATCCGATGCCGAACTTCCGCGGCCGGCGCTTCACCAATGCGCACGAGACGCTGATCTGGGCAGCGCGCGACGCCAAGGCGAAGGGCTACACCTTCAACTATGAGGCGCTGAAGGCCGGCAACGAAGACGTGCAGATGCGCTCCGACTGGACGCTGCCGCTGTGCACCGGCGAAGAGCGCCTCAAGGGCAGCGACGGCAAGAAGCTGCACCCGACCCAGAAGCCGGAAGCGCTGCTGGCGCGCGTGATCCTCGCCGCCTCCCGCCCCGACGACCTGGTGCTCGACCCGTTCAACGGCACCGGCACCACCGGCGCCGTCGCCAAGCGTCTCGGCCGCCGTTACATCGGCATCGAGCGCGATCCGAACTATGCCCGCGAGGCCGAGCAGCGGATCCTGTCGATCGAACCGCTCGACGCCCCGACCCTGGTGCCGTTCATGACACCGCGGGAGGCGCCGCGTGTCGCATTCGCGTCGCTGATCGAGCGCGGGCTGATTTCGGCCGGTGCGAAGCTGACCGACGCCAAGAAGCGTCACAAGGCGCTGGTCCGCGCCGACGGCGCGATCACCTTCGGCGAAAAGGTCGGCTCGATCCATCGCATGGGCGCGGTCGCGCAGGGCCTCGATGCCTGCAACGGCTGGACCTTCTGGCACGTGGAAACGGCCAAGGGCCTGATGCTGATCGACGAACTGCGCGCCAAGGTGCGCGCGGAGATGGCGACGGCCTGAGCACGCTCCGCGAGCGACATTTTTAGTGGGTCGCGTTTTCTTCACGCGAACCGGTACTCCACTCCGCTCGAAAACGCTCTAAAGGTCGCCGCGACCGATCTGACACAACACTCGATAGATGCCGATATCTGTTCGCGGATATCGGCCGGCCAGCGTGTCGGCGAGCGCGGTCGCGTCCGCCTCGCGCAGCGTTTCAAGCATCAGACAGGCGCCGATCTTGCGATCGCCGCCGCGCAGGGTCTCCTCGACCGAGGCCGGCTGGCCGGCGGTGTCGGCGGCGGTCCATATTTCACCGCTCGCCACCGCATCACGCTGCGTCATCTCCTCGAGCCAGCCTTCGGCGCCCGCCAAGTCGGCAATGTCGGCAGCCCGCACCGTGACGGCATAGGCGCCACGAAAACGGCCGCGGCGAACGCTGCGCACGCAGACCGTGCGGCTCATATTGATGAAGATTTCCGACATGATCGTCCGCGTCATCGGCGTCGGATGATCGAGACGATCGCGATAAGCCGGCGAAACCAGAACCGCGGGACTGTCGGTCAGATAGAAATTGAAGAAGCCGGGCGAACCGGACACCGCCTGATGGCGGCGTCCGTAGAGAAAGCCCGGCACCTCCAGCCGCTCGAGCAGATGTTCGCTCTGAAACCAGTGCTCGAACTCTGCCATGCGGCCGGGCCGGCAGTCATGCCAGATCGCCAGAATGCCGGGCTGTGCGGTCACGACGCTTACTTCGCCGCGACCACCATGATCTCGACCTTGTAATCGGGATTGGCGAGCTTGGCTTCGACCGTGGCGCGCGCCGGCGTGTTGCCGGGCGAGACCCAGGCGTCCCACACCGCGTTCATCTCGGCGAAGTTCGCCATGTCGGTGATCCAGATATTGGCCGACAGCAGCTTGCTCTTGTCGGTGCCGGCCATTTTCAGCAGTTCGTCGATCTGCGACACGATGCTCTTCATCTGCTCGGTGGTCGACTTGCCCTTCGGGTCATCGGCGACGGTGCCGGCGAGATAGACGGTGTTGCCATGCACCACTGCGCTGCTCATGCGCGGGCCGGTCTCAAAACGTTCGATGCTCATCGTGTCCTCTGTTGGATCATGAAAATCGACGTTGCTTCTAAGCAAACACCGCACCCCCCGCAACCGGGCGAGGTGCCAGTTTCCTCTGTCGCATCTATTTGAGGAACCACGATGCCGGGACGCGGTTTATCAGGTGAACAGGCAACAGGGAGTTGCACCATGGGCTGGTTCTCACCCGACATCACGACCATGAACGATCTCTTCGTTCATACGCTGCAGGACATCTATTACGCCGAACACCAGATCGAAAAAGCGCTGCCGGACATGGTGGCGAAGGCGTCCGACCGGGAACTGAAGCAGGGCTTCCGTATGCATCTGAAGCAGACCCGCGGTCAGATCAAACGGCTCGACCAGGCGTTCAAGAAGCTGAAACTCAAACCGACGGGCACCCAGTGTCCGGCGATCGACGGCATCCTCGACGAAGCCAACGAGGTCGCCGGCGAGATCGTCGACAAGGTGGTGCTGAATGCCGCCCTGATCGCCGCGGCGCAGGCCGTGGAACACTACGAGATCACACGCTACGGCACGCTGGTCGCCTGGGCGAAACTGCTGGGCCACAACGACGTGGCGCGGCTGTTTGCCGCCAATCTCAAGGAAGAGAAGGCGACCGACAAGAAGCTCAACACCATCGCCCGGACCAAGATCAACAAGAAGGCGATGCTGAGCAAGCCGCGCAAGCTCGACCGGCGCACGCAGGACGCGATCCTCGCCGCGCAGGCCGGGATTCCGGCGATCTGAACGTCGGGCGAAGCCGAAAAGAAAAACGCGCGGCGTTCGATACGCCGCGCGCTTTATTCAGAGGCTAAAAATCAGGTCCCGACCGCGTCGTTGACGCACTTCTTGGTGAAGCTCGTCTTGGCGGCGCCGTTGAGCTTCTTCTCCTTGGCCTGAGCGTCGCAGGATTTCTGCGCATCGGTCTGGCACTTCTTCATGAAGCTATTCATCGCCGCGCCGGCAAGCTTCTTGTCCGCCGCATTGGTCTTGCAGGTGGCCTGTGCATTGGCCGCACTGATTCCGCCGAGGAAGGCACCCGCCACAACAATCAAAGCTAGCTTCTTCATCGTCTTCTCCCTGTTGACGTCACACGCGGGCGATCAAGCCCGTGTCTCAAGCCGCATCTCGCGAGGCGACGCAGCGTTTACATGCCAGCCGCTTTCTTGCGCTTGTTGCAGTCGCTCCAGTACTGCGGCCACTTCTGGTTGCCGGTCTTGCCGGCGGCCTTGTCCGCTTTCCAGTCGGCGGCGCAGGCGCGCTCGCGCGCATACATCGCCTGGCGTCCATCGGCAGGCTTCGCCGCCGAAGTGGTCGGCGCTGGAGCAGCCGCAGGCTTGCTCGCGGTCGTCGAAGGCGCGGCAGCAGGCTTTGCGGCAGGTGCTGCCGCGGGCGCCGCAGCCGGGGCCGCGCTCGTCTTCGACATGCACTCCTTGCTGAATTCGCGATAGGTCTTGCCGGCGGTC
>JBQCFU010000656.1:0-5397 GCA_051958775.1 Pseudolabrys sp. | reverse complement strand
CGCGCATGACGGGCGGCAGTTGTTGGCGGCGTAAGACAAACTCTCTCCGCCGTCATGCCCGCGCTTGTCGCGGGCATCCACGTCTTATCGTTGCATGGATGCAAAGACGTGGATGGCCGGAACAAGTCCGGCCATGACGGGTCAAATAGTTTCCGTCCACCCGCACGCCGCGAGCTTGTCCCGCATATGCGCCGGCACGGGCGCTTCCACCGCGACCGGCGGCTTGTTGTTGGAGATCGGCACGACGATGCCGCGTGCATGCAGATGCAGCGGCGTGTCGCCGTTGCGCTGCGCGCTGCCGTAGACCGGATCGCCGACGATCGGCCAGCCCATCTCGGCGCAATGCACGCGCAATTGATGCGTGCGACCGGTGAGCGGTTCCAGTTCCAGCCAGGTGAGGCCATTCGCCTCGCCGCGTACGCGCCAGTCGGTCTGCGCCGGCTGGCCGTTCGGATCGGGTTTCATCCACCAGCCGCGCGTGTCGTCGCGCTTGCCGAGCGGCATATCGATATGCCCGGTGTCGGTCGCGGGGCGGCCCTCGACCACGGCCCAGTAGGTCTTGCCGACGCGGCGCTGCTTGAACAGGTCGCCGAGTTTCGCCAGCGCCTTGCGGTGGCGGCCGAGCACCAGGCAGCCGGACGTGTCCTTGTCGAGCCGGTGTGCCAGAGCGGGATCGCGCGGCAGGCCGAACCGCAGCACCTCGAAATAGTCCTCAAGGCTCGCGCCGCCCTTCGGCCCGCGATGCACCGACAGGCCCGCGGGCTTGTCGATGACCAGCATCAGCCCGTCGCGATAAAGGAGGCGGGAGAGCATCTCGTCGGGGGTCATTCTGTCTCCGTCGGCATTGCCGGGCTTGACCCGGCAATCCATCTCTCTTCAAGAAGGAAGATGGACCCCCGGGTCAAGCCCGGGGGGTGACGATTATATATGGCTTGGCATGAGCGACAGTGAACCGAAACAAAGCTGGTGGAAGCGCCTGAGCGGCGGGCTGAAGCGCACCTCGTCGGCGCTCGGCACCGCGATCACCGATCTGGTCACCAAGCGCAAGCTCGATGCCGCCTCGATCGAGGATCTCGAAGGCGCGCTGATCCGCGCCGATCTCGGCGTTGATCTCGCTATGCGAATTTCCGACAAGCTCGGCGCTGGCCGCTACGAGAAAGGCATCGCGCCGGAAGAGGTGCAGGCGCTGCTGGCGGACGAGATCGAGAGCGAGCTGACGCCGGTGGCGAAGCCGTTGTTGATCGAGGGTGCCAAGCCGTTCGTCATTCTCGTCACCGGCGTCAACGGTTCCGGCAAGACGACGACCATCGGCAAGCTCGCGGCGCGGTTCCGGGCCGAGGGCAAGAGCGTGATGCTCGCGGCCGGCGACACGTTCCGCGCCGCCGCCATCGACCAGTTGAAAATCTGGGGCGGCCGCACCGGCGCCACCGTGATCGCCCGTGCGCCGGGCAGCGATGCCGCGAGCCTAGCCTTCGACGCCGTTACCGAGGCGAAGGTCGAAGACTTCGACGTTGTCTTGATCGATACGGCCGGGCGGTTGCAGAACCGCACCGAGCTGATGGGCGAACTGGAAAAGATGGTGCGGGTGATCCGCAAGGTCGATGTGAGCGCGCCGCATGCGGTGCTGCTGGTACTCGACGCCACCGTCGGCCAGAACGCGCTGTCGCAGGTCGAAGTGTTCGGCAAGACCGCGGGTGTGACCGGCCTCGTCATGACCAAACTCGACGGTACCGCGCGCGGCGGCATTCTCGTCGCCATCGCGCAGAAATTTGCGTTGCCGGTGCATTTCATCGGTGTCGGTGAACAGGTCGACGATCTGTCACCGTTCGCGGCGCGCGATTTCGCCCGCGCCATTGCCGGGCTGGAAGATTGAGAACGACACAATGACCATGCTGCCGCAGGTCATTGCCGGGCTTGACCCGGCAATCTATCTTTCCTGAAAAGATGGATGCCCGGATCAAGTCCGGGCATGACGGGGCGAGGGCTCGGTCAAATCGGAAAGACCTCGATAGGTACCATGACCGACGAATCTCGCGACAAGAAACAGCTCAATCCCGGCCTGAAATTCGCGCTCGATCTCGGGCCGCTGCTGGTGTTTTTCTTCGCCAATTCGCGCTGGGGCATTTTCGCCGGCACGGCCGCCTTCATGGTCGCGATCGCCGTCGCGCTCGCGGTGTCCTATGCGCTGACGCGGCATCTGCCGGTGATGGCGCTGGTTACGGCCGTCGTCGTGCTGGTGTTCGGCGGCGCGACGCTGATTTTCCACGACGAGTTGTTCATCAAGCTCAAGCCGACCATCATCTATCTGCTGTTCGCCGGCGTGCTGTTCGCCGGCATCCTGCTGCGCAAGCAGTTCCTCGCCATCGTGTTCGATCAGGTATTTCACCTGACCGACGAGGGCTGGCGCAAGCTGACGATTCGCTGGGCGGTCTTCTTCGTTGCGCTCGCGGTGCTCAACGAAGTGGTCTGGCGCACCCAGTCGACCGACTTCTGGGTCAACTTCAAGGTGTTCGGTGTGCTTCCGATCACCATGATCTTCGGCGCGATGCAATATCCGCTGCTGATGAAATACAGCGCCGAGAAGAAGCAGGGCTTGCGCCGCGCTGGCGCGACTTGCGCGCAGCAGCATTACAAAACCGAAAGCGCTGGAACAAAATTCCGGCTCCGAGGTTTTGACCATCAGATTGGGGCGACCTCCATCGGCGCCCTTTGATGTGCCGGCAACCCCGGGCTGCGTGGACGCCAGAACAAGGGAGTCATCCCTATGGCCTCCACCGTTTCTTCTGCATCATCTCTCCCGTCTTCGCTTCCCGTGCCCAATCGCACACGCTGGATTCAGCTCATCCTCGGCATCATCTGCATGGCGAGCGTCGCCAACCTGCAATACGGCTGGACATTGTTCGTGCTGCCGATCCACGACAAATGGGGATGGAGCAAGGCTGAAATCCAGGTGGCCTTCTCGATCTTCATTCTGCTCGAAACCTGGCTGGTGCCGTTCGAAGGTGCGATCGTCGATCGTGTCGGCCCGCGCTGGATGGTGCTCGCCGGCGGCGTCTGCACCTTCCTCGCCTGGTTCATCAATTCGCAGGCCGCGTCGTTGCCGATGCTTTATCTCGGCGGCGCCGTCGCCGGAATCGCGGGCGGCGCCGTCTACGGCACCTGCGTCGGCAATGCGTTGAAATGGTTTCCCGACAAGCGCGGCCTGTGCGGCGGTCTCACCGCGGCGGGCTTCGGCGCCGGTGCTGCCATCACCATCGCGCCGATCCGCGCGATGATCGAGAGCAGCGGTTATCAGCACACCTTCCTGGTGTTCGCCATCATCTATGGTGCGATCATCGTGGTGGTGTCGAACTTCATCAAGGCGCCACGCGCGCATGATGTGACGGTCACGGCCAGGATCAAGGTCTTGCAGTCATCCGAGGACGTGCCGCCGTCGCGGGCGCTGCGGTCGCCGATCTTCTGGGTGATGTACCTGATGTTCTTCCTCGTTGCCGCCGGTGGTTTGATGTCGGCGGCGCAACTGGCGCCGATCGCGCGCGAGCGCGGCATCGCCGATGCCATGGTCGTGGTCTTCGGCATGAGCGCGCCGGCGATCGTCGTGGCGCTGACCGCCCACAACATCACCAATGGCGTTGGGCGACCGCTCAATGGCTGGATTTCCGACCATATCGGCCGCGCCAACATGATGGGCATCTCGTTTGCGATCGGCGCACTGTGCCTCGCAGCATTCGGCTTCTTCGGCACGACGCCGATATCGTTCATCATCACCGATGCGCTGGTGTTCCTGTTCTGGGGCGACATCTTCAGCCTGTTCGCCGCGACCGTCGGCGACGCCTTCGGCCGCCAGTATGTGACGGTCAACTACGGGATCATGTACACGGCCAAGGGCACCGCCGCGCTGCTCGTGCCGCTCGGCAATGTGCTGACCGCCTATACCGGAAGCTGGCACGCCGTTTACGTGGTCGGCTGCGGCATGAATGTGGTCGCCGCGTTGCTCGGTTTCTTTGTGTTGCGGCCGATGATCAATCGGCGTCTGCAGCCGGCGACGGCGCGTAGCGTGGAGCACCACGGACTGGCCCCGGCCGAATAGCGGATAGGAAACGGAAGGCGCGGGCGCGCGATCAGTTCGCCAGCGCCTTTTCGATCGCCGGCATCAGCGCGGTGCGCAGATTGTCGGCGCCGATCGGCCCGACCAGCTTGTAGGCGATGTGGCCGTCGCGGCCGACCACGAAGGTTTCCGGCACGCCGTAGACGCCCCATTCGATCGACTCGCGGCCGTTCGGATCGGCGCCGGTGGCGACGAACGGATTGCCGTAGCGGTTGAGGAAGCGGCGCGCGTTCTCCGGCGCATCCTTGTAGTTGATACCGGTGAGCTGGATGCGCGGATCCTTGCCCAGCGTGGCGAGGAACGGGATCTCGTCGTGGCACGGCACGCACCACGACGCCCACACATTCACCACCGTCACCTTGTCGGCGAACAGCGCATTGGTGAGGCCGGGCACGGTCTTGCCGTCGCGGGTCAGGCCGTCGATCGGCGGCAGATCGGTCTTCGGCGCGACGCGGCCGATCAGCGCGGACGGCAGCCGGTTCGGATCGCCGGCGCCGAGCCGGAACAGGAACAGCGCGGCGAGCGCGAGAAACACCACGAGCGGCAGCAGCAACAGCAGCCGGCCGCGGCCGCGGCGCGGTGTCGTCGTTTCATCGCTCATGACATGCTCTCGCGTACCGAGCGGCGGGTGATGCCGCGTGCTTCGAGGTCGGCGAGGATTTTCCGCTGCCGGCGGTAGTCGAGCCACACCCAGACGATCACCGCGACGGTAACGATCAGTGCCGCGAGATAGGCGCCGACGATGAAACCGGCGTGCGGACCGAGTGACGCCATCATGATGCGGCCTCGCTCGCCTGCATCAGCCGCAGCGTGCGCACGCGCCGGCGCAGGATCTCGTTGCGCATCGCCGCGAGATGCAGCGTCGCGAACAGCAGGAAGCACGCGACCGCCATCATCAACAAGTGTTTGAGAAGCGACGGATCGATGGTCGGTGCACCCATGCGGATCACCGAGGCGGGCTGATGCAGCGTGTTCCACCAGTCGACCGAGAATTTCACCACCGGGAGATTGATCGCGCCGACCAGCGTCAGAATCGCGGCGGCGCGGGCCGCGCGCGAGGGATCGTCGACCGTGCGCCACAGCGCCATTACGCCGAGATACATCAGGAAGAGGACGAGCACCGAGGTGAGCCGCGCGTCCCACACCCAGTAGGTGCCCCACATCGGCCGTCCCCACAGCGAGCCGGTGACCAGCGCGAGAAACGTGAAGGCAGCGCCGATCGGCGCCGCGGCCTTGGCGGCGACATCGGCGAGCGGATGCCGCCATACCAGGGTGCCCAGCGCGGCGAC
>JBQCFU010000655.1:0-2023 GCA_051958775.1 Pseudolabrys sp. | reverse complement strand
TCGGCTGAGGGAGGCTCCGCAATGAAGGCTGCTGTCCTCGTCTTCCCCGGCATCAACCGCGAGCGGGACATGGCGCGGACTCTGCGCCTCGTCTCCGGCCATGCGCCGGCGATGGTCTGGCACGCCGAGCACGATCTGCCGGCGGGCACCGATCTCGTGGTCGTGCCGGGTGGCTTCTCCTATGGCGATTATCTGCGCTGCGGCGCCATTGCCGCGCGCTCGCCGGTGATGGATGCGGTACGCAGCTTCGCCGCCAAGGGCGGGCTGGTGCTCGGCGTCTGCAACGGCTTCCAGATCCTGTGCGAGTCCGGCCTGCTGCCGGGCGTGCTGATGCGCAACTCGCAGCTCAAATTCATCTGCCGCGACGTCTATCTCAAGGTCGAGCGGTCCGACACGCCATTCACCCGCGGCTACAATGCCGGCCAGGTGATCCGCGTGCCGGTGGCGCACGGCGAGGGCAATTACATCGCCGACGGCGAGACGGTGGCGAAGCTCGAAGGCGAAGGCCGCGTGCTGTTCCGCTACACCGGGCCGGACGGCATTCCCGATCCCAACTGGAATCACAACGGCGCGATGAACGGCATCGCCGGTATCCTCAACGAGCGCGGCAACGTGCTCGGCATGATGCCGCATCCGGAAAACCACGTCGAAGAGGTGATGGGCTGCACCGACGGTCGCGGCCTGTTCGCCGGACTTGCTGCGCATCTGCAGCGGGCGGCGTGACGACAGCGCGAGGGGACCGATGACGCTGTTTCGTGCTCTCGCGCTGCTCCTGCTGCTTGGTGTCCCGGCGACGGCGGATGATTACCCGACCCGGCCGATCACGCTGGTGGTCCCGTTCGCGGCCGGCGGCAATTCCGATGTGATTGCCCGTGTCGTTTCCGACGAGATGGGCCGCATTCTCGGCAAGCGGATCGTAATCGAAAATGTCGGCGGCGCCGGCGGTTCGACCGCGCTGTCGCGGGTGGCTCACGCCGCGCCGGACGGTTACACGCTGGTGATCGGCAACAGCGGCACCAACGCGGCCTCCTACACCATCTATCCCAGCCTGACGTTCAAACCGGATGCTTTCACGCCGATCGCCATCGTCGCCAAGAGTTTCGGCGTGCTTGCGATCAAGAAGGCTTTGCCGATCGAGACGCTGTCGGCTTTCGTCGATTACGCGCGCCAGAATCCAGGCAAGGTGACGCTCGGCCATGCCGGCGTCGGATCGTCGAATTATCTGATCTGCAAGAGCTTCGTTCATGCCGCCAAGGTCGACGTGATCCTGGTGAGCTATCGCGGTGCGGGGCCGGCTCTGACGGATCTGGTCGGCGGGCAGATCGACGGGGTCTGCGACGCCGCGTCTTCCGTTTCGCCGGCGATCCTCGACGGCAAGGCGCAGGGCCTTGCGGTCGCGTCGAATACGCGGCTGCCGACATTGCCGCAGGTCCCGACTTCGGCGGAAGCGGGTTTGCCGGAATTTGAAGTGCAGGGCTGGAATGCGCTGTTCGCGCCGGCCGGCACACCGGAGCCGATTGTTGCCAAGCTGAATGCCGTCGCGCGGCAGGCGGTGGCGAGCGAGAACGTGCGCAAACGATTTGCCGAACTGTCCGCTGTCGCGCCTGCCGAGAACGAGATGTCGGTGGACTATCTGAAGAGTTTCGTGCCGAAGGAAATCGCAAAATTCAAAACGCTTCTGGACGCGAAATAGGGATGTTACAGCGCCGCGAGCCAGCACTATCGGGGATGGCGGTCCGTCCCTGCAATCTTGATCTCCCCCAGAAGCAGATTAAATCGCTCTCAGTAGAATAATGATGTCCAGCGCGCCCAAAATCACCCCCGAACTCGTTGCCGAACATGGCCTCAAGCCGGACGAATACGAGCGCGTTCTGGCGCTGATCGGCCGCGAGCCGACCATCACCGAACTCGGCATTTTCTCCGCGATGTGGAACGAGCACTGCTCGTACAAATCCTCGAAGGTGCATCTGCGCACGCTGCCGACCAAGGCGCCCTGGGTGATCCAGGGCCCGGGCGAAAATGC
>JBQCFU010000654.1:0-16054 GCA_051958775.1 Pseudolabrys sp. | reverse complement strand
GGCTCGAACGGCTGGACGCAGGCTTGCGGCTGCGGCCGGATCGTTGCCGACTTGGTCAGCGGTCGCGCGCCTGCACTCGACCTCGACGGTCTCACACTGGCATCGCGCGGCTAGGACAGGCCGCAGTCCCGCAGATAGCGCAACGAGTCGCGGGCACAACTGAGGCCGTCCGGTTCATAGACGAACGGTTCGATACCGACCGTGCCCTCAAAGCCGCTAGCCTTGATGGCGGCGATGATCGGTTTGAAATCCAGCGCACCTTGTCCCGGGCCGCGCCGGTTCGGGTCGTTGGCATGAATGTGCGCGATATGCCCGGATGCGACGTAGCCCGCGATCAGGTCTGGAATCTTTCGCGTTTCATATGAAGCATGCGCGCAATCGAGCATGGTGCGTAGCGCTAGGGAGCTGATCGTATCGGCAATCTGCGCGCCCTCGGCTACCGAGGTGATATGGCTGGTGAGGTGTGGCGCCAAGGGCTCAACACAATAGACAACGCCGGCGCGCTCTGCGGCATGGGCCATGGCCTCGAAATAGGCTATCGCCGCAGCGCGGCCTTCGGATTCTTGGCCCGGCATCAATTCGCGCTGTTTCGCCGAACCGTGAACGAGATAACGTCCGCCGAGTTCCGCGCACAATACGATCAAGCTTTCGCCGACCTCGCGCGTCCGTGCAGCCACAGCAGGATCGAGACTGGTGATCGACAGCCCCTCCGGCCGCTGCATGAGCATATGCAGGCCGCTGACGGCGATGCCCGCGTCGGTGAGTGCCCGGCGTATGTTTGCCAATGCCGCATCACTGAGCCGGTGCGGCGCGTCACCGAGCGTGAATGGTGCAATCTCCAGCGCGTCATAGCCGAGCGCTGCGGCCTCTGTGCATTGCGCGGCAAACGGCAGGTCGCGTAGCACTTCGTTGCAGAGCGCAACCTTCAGCATCACGGTTGCCGGGTGATGAAGGCCAGCAGATTGCCGCGATCGATGGCCTCGCGCTCCTTGCGTGGCAGATCGAGTGCGTCGAGGGACGCGATCGTTTCCCGCACCAGGATTGCGCCGCCTTCGGCATCATAGGGGAAGTCCGTCCCGAACAAGACCTGCTTGTTGCCGAAGTAGTCGAGACCGCAGCGCGTCGCTGAAGCCGAGCCGGAGAGGGCGGTGTCGCCGTAGAACAGCTTGAAATATTCAGCCGGGTTCCGTTGCAGTTGCTGCGGCAACAGCGCCGCATCCATGTCCGCAGTCCGGGTGCCGAGTTGCTTGCCCCAGCCTTGATTGATGCGCCCAGCGAAGAACGGGATCATCGCGCCGAGATGGTGCGTGATGATGCGCAGCCGCGGGTGCCGGTCGAACAAGCCGGAGAACACCAGTCGCGCCATTGCCGCACTGCTTTCGTAGGGCCAGCCGAATGCCCACCAGATCTCGAATTTCGACATGGTCTCGGTCGGATAGTCCGGCACTGTCGGCGGACGGGCGGGATGCAGCCAGATCGACATGCCGTGCCGTGCGACCGCATCGAACACCGGCATGAACCTCGGCTCATCGAGTGGCGCACCGCGCACATTGGTAATGATCTGTATGCCGGCGCTGCCCATGGCGGCGATCCGGTCGATCTCCTTCACGGCCGCGCCGGGATCGAGCAGGGAGACAGCGCCGCACCAGCCAGCGAAACGACCGGGGTGATTGGCGACAAGTTCGGCCAATTCATCATTCATCAGCTTCGCCAGATCGTTGGCGGCTTCGCCCTCGGCCAGATCCTCGATCGGCGGCAGCGATGGCGTGAGGAATTGCCGATAGCTTTTGAACTCGTCCATGACGCGAAAGCGCGCGTCGAGGTCGAACAGCGTGGTCAGCGTCAGCCAGCGCTTCAGTCGTCCCGAAGCGGAGCCCATGCCTTGCAGCTTGGCGAAATAGCGTTTCGGCAGGATATGCGTCCACGCGTCGATGCGGTCGGTCTTGATCATTCCGGTGAAAGTCCGTTGAGGAAATCAGTCGAGAAAAGCTTCGTAGATTTGCGCGTAGCCGGTGCGATCGGAGGTGAACACGATCCGAGAATTGTCCGGCGCAAAGCGCGGATGCGGATGAGTGTGCTGCGCGGCGTCGACCGCAACCGGCCCATCGTTATAAGGGAACGGATGTGCCCAATGTGCGCCTTGTGATGAGGCCCCCGACAGGCACATCAATTCGGCGCCGCTCGCGCCGCCTGTGGCCGAAAAACAATGCAGGCCGCGATCCGGAAAGTTGGTATCGCACACAAAGCGCTGTCCGGTCGGATCGCAGGCTGCATGCCAGGCCGGGAAATCCGTGATGCTGCGCACCGCGCCGGTATCGAGTGCGATGGCGCGCATGCCGCGCGGCCAGTCGACGAACGCCACTTCGCGCCGGCCGGGGATGAAGTTTTCGTGGGTGATCCACTGCATCCGGTCGGTGCGCTGGTAGAGCCGGCGCGTGTTTCCGTCACGGTCGGTGATCCAGACGCGGTCGGTTAGTGGGCCCGCATAGAGGATGACATTGTCGTCGTCGGGGCAGAATTGCGGATGGCCGATCGTGTCGCGTTCGAGGAACACGCGGGAGCTCTTCTGCTCCGTATCGATCAGCACAAACCACGACACCGCTCCGGTCTTCACTGGAACGGCCCACCAGCGTCCGTTGGCTGAAAGGGCGGTGGTGCCCATGGCGGCGCCGACCATGCCCTTCTCGCGCATCTCCACGTCGCCGAAGGCAGCGAGCTGTTCTTCCTGCAAGGTGCCGAGATCGGTCCGCCACGCGCCGGTGCCGGCGGTGTAATAGACAAACCGGCCGTCGAGCGACGGGATGATTGACCATTCTGCAAGGTCGGTGCGATCGGTGACCTGAACCAGATCGCCGCTTTGCCGATCCTCAAAGAAAATCTGCGGCCGGCCGGTGCGATGCGACACGAAGATCATGCGCCGCATCGCAGTGTCGTAGGCGGGGACGAAGAAGCACGGATGAGGATGGATCGACGGATGCGACGTCACCTGCCGCATCCGCCGTCCTGTCCCCTCGTCACGAAATTCCCGGCTTTCGGCGGGGAAGCGTTGACCGACACTCATCCGCCGACCGCCTGTCAGATCTTGTACGCTTTGGCTTGATCGATCACGGCCTGACGATCGAATTTATGAATCTCTTCGATCAGGTCATTGGTGTAGAGCGGCTTGAAGTCGGTGATCTTCAGCTTCAGGAAGTCAGCCTCACGCTTGAGCTCGTCTTCGCTGATCTCGCCCATCTTCATGTTCGGGTAGGGCGGACGGAACAGCTGCATGCGGCGAAGCACTGGTGTCAGTACCGCCTTGATGGCGTCAGCTTGCGACGCGCCGCGCGGCGCCAGTTCCGGATAAGCATCCAGCAGCACCTTGGCGCCAGCCTGCGGGTTGGCCAGGATGAATTCCGCCGCCTTGGCCCCGGACCGGCCGAAGCCCACCGCAAGCTTGCGGTTCTGCTGCAGGTAATCTCGCTTGGCGTTGACGAAGAAGCCGCCGATCATCGGCACCTTCTCAGGGCGGGGCAGCAGCCGCAGCTTGATGCCGGTTGCCTCGATCTGACCAAATCCGGTGTCGAAATAGGCGAGCGCGTCGATGGCGCCGCGCTGCACGGCGACGCCGGCGGTGACGCCTTCACCGACCGCGAGCCACTGCACATCCTTGTCCGGATCCATGCCGAGATTGGCGACCACGGCGCGCGTCACCGGATAGTCGGTTGTGCCGAGGCCGGATACGCCGATCTTCTTGCCCCTGAGATCGTTGTAGGTCTTGATCGGCGAATCCGGCAGAACGCCGACGTCCCACTTATAGGGATAGGTATATTCGTAGAACGAGACGATCGGCGGCAGTTCGCCCTTGGCGTAGAGCGGAAGGGCGAAGCTCGGAGCGCCGACACCGAATTGCAGGTCGCCCTTGTCGAGGCCGATCTGCACCGAGGCGATCGCGCCGAGCGGCACCGGATCGATCGAGAAACCTTCCTGCTTGTTGTAGCCGAGCGCTTCGCCGATCACCATGTTGATGGTCGTGGCGTTCATCGATTTGGTGCCCATGCCGAAGCGCAATTTCGGCATGTTTTGTGCGTGCGCGAACCGCGGTTGCGTCGTGGCGATGGTCGCGGCGACGGCGCCCAGCGTGGCCATCACCTGGCGGCGGCTGAAGCGAGACGTGTCGGTCATTGTAATCCTCCCGTAAGATGTGATGTGCGGCTGTTGCCGTCTTGTTGTGTGATGGAAAGCTATTTGCGGCGATCCGACCAGTGGACGACGCGGTGCTCGGTGACCTTGATCAGCAGGTGGAGCGCGATGCCGACCACGCCGAGGATGACGAGTGCGGCAAATACGCCGGCGACGTCGGTCACGGCCTGGGCCTGGGTGATGACTACGCCGATGCCTTCCTGCGCGCCGAGGAACTCGGCAACGATGGTACCGAGGAGGGCATAGACGACGCCCATGTCCAGCCCGGCGAAAATATAGGGTGCCGCGGTTGGCAGCTTCACGCGGAGATAAGTCTGCAGTCGCGAAGCCGAGAGCGCTTTCATCAGATCGAGCCGTTCCGGCTCAGTAGAGCGGATGCCGGCGAAGCTGTTCACCAGCATCGGGAAGAAGGTGAGGAGGGCGGCCATCACCACTTTGGAGCCGTTGCCGAAACCGCACCAGACGATGATGAGCGGGGCGATCGCAATCTTCGGCAGACTTTGCAGCGCGAAGGCGTACGGCATCAGGATGATTTCGGCCGGGCGGAATTCCGCCATCAGCGAACCGAGCAACAGTCCGAGGATCGCGCCGATCAGGAATCCGAGCGCGGCGTGGCCCAACGTGTTGGCGAGCGGAATATAGAAGCCGACGCGGCTGTCGAGCGGTACGGCGAGTCCGGACCACAGCGCGTTGAACACGCGCTCCGGCCCCGGAAGGATGTAGGGCGGTACGTGGAATACCTGCACCGCCATCTGCCACAGCACCAACAGGCCGATGACGCCGGCGATGGTCAGCAGGATGTTGCCGATGCGCTGGCGGCGGCGTTGCGCGGCCAACCGTTCCATGGTGCGGGCGGCGAAGTCATGCGGCGTGGAAATATCTGCGGTGCTCATGTCAGGCGTCCAGCATGCGGCGGATTTCCCGCGCGAGGCGGATATATTCCGGATCGGCGATGGTCTCGGCGTGGTTGCGCGGCCGTGGGAGATTGACCCGTAGGTCCTCGAGCACGCGGCCGGGGCGGCCGGACATGACAATGACGCGGTCGCCAAGAAAGATCGCTTCGCCGATGCTATGGGTGATCAGCAGCACAGTCTTCTTACTGGCCATCCAGATGCGCTGCAGTTCGCCGTTCATGCGCTCGCGCGTGAGCGCATCGAGCGCGCCGAAAGGCTCGTCCATCAGCAGTACTTTCGGATCGCGCGCAAGGCCGCGCACGATCGCGGCGCGCTGTTGCATGCCACCGCTGAGCTCGTACGGATACTGGTTCTCGAACCCGGAGAGCCCTGCAATCGACAGATAATCGCGCACCGCGCCTTCGCGAGCCGCGCGGTTGCCACCGCCGACCTGCAAGGGAAGGATGACGTTCTGCCAGACCGTCATCCACGGCAGTAGCGTCGCGTTCTGGAATACGACGCCGACGGCGCTGGACGGACCGGTGATCGCCTGATTGCCGAGCGTCATCTCCCCGGCATCGGGTTTGTCGAGGCCGGCCAGCAGTCGCAACATTGTGCTCTTGCCGCAGCCGGATGGCCCAACAATCGAGACGAACTCGCCGTCGGCCATCGACAGGTTCATGTCGTCGAGTGCCACGACCGGATCGCCGGAAACGGTGGAATAGACTTTTACCAGACCGCGCGCGCGAATGAGCGGCGCACTCGTCGGGATGGCGGGATCATGTTGCCCGGCGGCGACCTGCGAGGTTGCAGCGGTGTGGCCGAGCGTGGCCGTCAAACTCATCGTCTCTCCTTGTGCGTTCCTCGTTGTGCGCCGGTTTTATCCGGCGTTCGCTTTTGGCAATGGTTGCAATGTCTGCCCGGCGGCGCTGCAGGCGCGACTGAAATCGTGCGCGGCCTGCAGGAGCGGCTCAAGCGCGAGCGCTACGAATTGGTCCTTTGTCATTCGCATGCTCGGCGCGGCGACGCTGAGCGAGCCGAGCACGGTGCCACTGTTGTCGAGTGCGGGAACGGCAAGGATGCGTAAACCGCTGACGATATCGCCATCGGACAGTGCATAGCCGCGCTTGCGGACAAGATCGATCTGACGCTCCAGATGCGATAACGAGACCTGCATGGCGGGCGTCAGTTTGATCCGGTCGCTGGCGGTGAGGATTTGCCGGACATGGTCTGGCGGCAGGTGCGCCATGATCGCGTGACCGATCGCCGAGTAATAGGCGGGGATGCGCGTGCCGACGCGCACATTGGCGCCGAGCCGGATCAGGCCGGCCTGGACACGCTCGACATAGACGACCTCTGTATTGTCGAGGATGCCGAGGCTCGCCGCCTCGTTGAGGGTGCCGACCAGCGAGCGCAGCAGCGGGCGGGCGATGTCACGCAAATCCATGCGCGCGATGGCGTTGAAGCCCAGTTCGAGCGGCTTCAGCGTCAGGCGGAATCGCTTGGTGTTGGTGATCTTGGTGACATAGCCGAGCATCACCAGCGTGTTGAGGAACCGAAACGCCGTCGCATTGTCGACCCCGGCGCGTCGGGCGACTTCGCTCAGCAGCAGTTCCGGCTCTTCGGCCGTGAACACCGAGAGAATGCGTAACCCCTTCGCCAGCGACTGGACGAGGTTCTTCGGATTCTGGTCGCTCGCGGCCATGGCGGTCCGTTGTTCGGATAACGAACTGAAATTCGATTTCTCGACGTTAGAAATTGGTCGCGGCGGAGTCAAACCGCGGCGGTGCATATCCGTCGGAGGAGACTTATCGCGAGATCAGCGGGGCGCGGTTTGTCAGCGCGAGGGAGATCTCTTCCGCGGCTGCGATCACACGCGGAATGAACTGGGCCACTTTGCTGCGCTCCGATTTGCCCGGCACCATCACCAAGCTTAGCCCCGCCACCACCTGGCCAGCGCGCGAGATCGGGGCGGCGAGGCCGACGCGGCCCGCCGCAACTTCGGAATCCGTCAGCGCATAGCCGGCGCGGCGAATATCGCGGAACTGTGCCTTGAAGTCCTTCCAATCGCTCACATCAAGCGCGCTTTTGATAGTTTTTTCATTGGCGAGATAGACGCCTTTGAGTGTCCGGTCGGGCAAATTGGCCAGGATCACTTTCGAGGTCGCGCCGAGGAACAGCGGCATGGCCACGCCGCGTTCATAGCTGGTGGCCGGATGGCGCCGTTCGCCGGCGACATCGTGCACGCACATCACGCAGTCCTTGAAACGGCGCGACAGGACGACGGTCGCGGATCGTTTGGTGTTCTCGAGCAGGTCCTGCATCACCGGATCGGCGATCCGCACCAGTTCGTCATTTTGTCGCAGGATCCGGTCGTAGCGGATGAACCCGGGGCCGAGCGCATAGGCAGCCCCGGTCACCGGATCGAGCAGGCCGCCCTGCACGAGGCTGCGGACGTGCCGGTAGGTCGTGCTGGTAGGCATGCCAAGCGCTGCGGCGATGTCCTCCACCGTCAGGGCCGGCTGGCCCTGTTCGAACAATTGCAGGATGGCGAGAAGGCGGGGTTGGCGCGTCATCAGGGCGGTCAGCAGACACAGGTTATGGGACGATACATTACCATCGAGCAAAAATGTGCAAAATTATCAACTGGAGATAATTGCGTTGCTGCGACGCCGTCGATCGGCTAGGCTGCCAGCAGGCGACCGGGCGCAGCCGGATCGCTGGCGTCTGCCTGCATCGACGTGACGAGCGCGGGCCGGCGTAAAGAAAAAGCCGATATGAAAGCAGGAGGTTCATGATGACCGTGATTGCCCGCACGCTGGCAGCCGTCATTGCGCTCGTTGCCGTAGGCGCCACCCCGGCCGCCCGTGCCCAGCAGCCGACCGAAGTTCGTGTCGCCGTGCTCGCGCCGAGCGCGCTGCTATGGCTCCATGCCGTCGCCCGCGATCAGGGCTTCTACGAAGCCAACAAGATCACGGTGAAGGAACTCGTTGCCGGCTCGAGCCCGGCACTGCTGCAGGCGGTGTCGTCGGGAAGCGTCGAGGCGGGCATTTCGCTCGGCGACGTGGTGATCCGCGCGGTCGATCAGGGTGCCCCGGTGGTGATCGCCGGCGCCGTGCTGGAAAAGACCATCCTGCGGCTCGTCGGCGGGACCGGCGTCAACACGATCAAGGAACTCGATGGCGCGACCGTCACCGCCGGTGCGGTGGAGGGCGGCACGGCCAACCTGCTGCGCTACCAGCTCAAGCGCGGTGGCGTTGATCCGCGCAGCGTCAAGATGGTGGCACTCACCAATTCGCGTGACCGCGTCGTCGCGCTCGGCAACGGCCAGGTGAAGGGTGCGCTGCTGATTGCGCCGTTCGACACGCTTGCCGAACGCGAGAAGATGAAAATCCTCGACGTTTACCGCGAGCCCTATATCCAGACGCCGCTGATCTTCAACAAGGATTGGGCCGCCAAGAACCGCGCTGCGGCTGTCGGCCTCGCCAAGGCGCTGCAGAAGGCGTCGGTTTGGATCTACGATCCGGCCAACAAGCAGAAGGCGATCGACATCCTCTCGGCCTATACCAAGGTTCCGGCTGATGTCTGTGCGGACTCCTACAAGTTTATCGTCGAAGAGCAGAAGGCGATCGGCCGCAATCTTGAAGTGCAGGCAGCCGGCCTCGAGAACATTATCAACATCGACAACGCGATCGGTGCGAACCCGGCCTCGTCGAAGCCGTTCGACCTGTCGCGCTACTACGATCCGAGCTTCCTGAAGTAGTCGCACTCGATCGCGTAGGGTTGCGTTACCGCGTATGACTGATCATCGCCCGCCAGACGACCGCATTCCCGTCACGCTGCTGACCGGCTTTCTCGGCAGCGGCAAGACGACGCTGCTGAATGCGTGGCTGCGTTCGCCGCAGCTCTCCGGCGCGGCGGTGGTCGTCAACGAGTTCGGCGAGGTGGGAATCGATCACGCGCTGATCGCCTCCAGCACCGACAACACCATCGAGTTGTCGACCGGTTGCCTTTGCTGCACGGTCAGCGGCGACCTCGTCAACACGCTGCGGGAACTGATCGTCAAGCGTGAGAAGGGCGAGGTCCGCGCATTCGACCGTGTCGTGATTGAAACCACCGGTCTTGCCGATCCGGCGCCGGTCATTCAGGCACTGATGACGTTTCCGGTGGCACGCAAGTTCCGCCTGGCGCAGGTCATCACCACCGTCGATGCGGTCAATGGCGCGGCGACCCTCGACCGCCATCCGGAGGCAGTGAAACAGGCGGCGGTTGCCGACGAGATCATCGTCACCAAGACCGACGTCGATCCGGAAGCGGCGGACAAACTCGCCGGCCGGCTGTCGGCGCTCAATCCAGGTGCGCGGCAGCATCATTCCTCGCCGGATCATCTGCCGGCACCGTCCGATCTCGCGACTGTCGATATCTATGATCCGCAGACCAAGAGTGCCGATGTGGCGCGCTGGCTCAATGCCGAGGCGCATGACAACGACAACCATGGGCACGGCCATCATCACCATCATGATGTGAACCGGCACAATGCTGAGATCGGTTCCTTCGTGCTCGAATTCGACGAGCCGCTGCAGTGGGATCACGTGGCGCACTGGCTCGATGCGCTGGTGATCGGTCACGGCAACGATCTGCTCCGGGTGAAAGGCATCCTTGATATTGCCGGCCGTGATCGTCCGATCGTCGTGCAGGCGGTGCAAAGCCTGTTCCATCCGCCGTTCGACCTCCCGGCGTGGCCGGAAGGCGTGCGCAAGTCTCGTATCGTCTTCATCACCCGGAATCTCTCCCGCGCATTTGTGCAGGAAGTGCTCGATACAATCCGGCAGCGCCCGCTGCCTCGTGCCGGCGGCGCCGGCCACTGATCACCCCATTTCGCAAACAGTCTGAAGTCACTGGAGAATAGTTTTGATGGATACCCTTATCCGCAACGGCCTTCTGATTACTTCGAAGTCGGAAACTCGCGCCTCTGTCGGCATCCGCGACGGCATGATTGCCGGCGTCTATGCGCCGGGCGATGAGCCGGAAGCCAAGGAAGTGATCGACGCCGGTGGGCTCGCGATCCTTCCGGGCGTCATCGACATGCACTCGCATCATCGCGAGGGCAGCGAGCCCGGCTTCGAATATAAGGACACCATCTATACCTCGACCAAGCAGTGCGCCGCGGGCGGCGTCACCACATCGGTGGCGATGCCGAACGTCACGCCGCCGCCGAACTCGCTGGCGCTCCTGAAGAAGCAGTTCGCTATCTATGAGCGCGACGCGATCGTCGACTGGAACTTCAATCCGGCGCCGACAATCGCCGATGAAATTCCGAAGATGGCCGATCAGGGCATTGCTGCCTTCAAGATCTTCATGGTGGTCGATACCGGCCGCAGCTATCCGCACATGCCGGGCATCGGAGTGCACGATCACGGCAAGATCCTCGAGATCATGCAGCACTGCGCCAAGGTGAATGTGCCGCTGATGGTGCATCCGCACGATCAGGCGCTGATGGACGTGATCGAGCAGGAGTTCTGGGATCGGCAGCAGCGCGACGCGCTTGCGTATGCCAAGGCCTACGCCGCCCATGACGGCGTGATCTGGGAAACGGCGATCGCGACGCTGTTGCGTCTGCAGCGCGCCGCCGGTTGCCATCTGCACATCCTGCACACGCAGACCTCGGGCAGTGTCGATCTGATCCGCAAGGCGAAGGCCGCAGGCCAGCGCGTCACCTGCGAAATCAATCCGTGGGCGCTGTTCCTGGGTTGCGAATGGTCGGCGATCCAGCGTCTCGGTTCTTATGCGCTGTCGTACTGGGTTCCCGAAAAGAACGTGCCGAGCCTCTGGGAAGGTCTCAATGACGGCACGATCGACATCGTCGCGACCGACCACGCCCCGCACACCCGCGAGGAAAAAGAAATCGGCTGGACTGATGGCTGGAAGGCTCACACCGGCACGCCGTCGACCCAGTTCTATCTCAGCATGTTCCTGACCGCGGCGCTCGAGAACAAGATCCCGCTGCAAGGCGTGGTCGAGGCAACGTCGACCGCCCCGGCGAAGATCTTCGGCATCGAGAAGAAGGGAGATATCGTGACCGGCTATCACGCCGACCTGGTGCTGGTCGATCTCAACCGCGAATACGAAATCCGCGATGAAGACGTGCTTAGCCTCACCGGCTGGAGCCCGTATGCGGGCAAGAAGGTGCGCGGCAAGCCAGTGCGGACCCTCGTGCGCGGCAAGACGGTCTATGTCGACGGCAAGGTCGTCGGCGAGAAGGGCTGGGGCAAGCAGGCTCGCGCGCATTACCCGGGGTAAGGCGCGCTGGTCTAAGACATAAAAACCGAGGCGTTGAGTTTGAGAAGACTTCTGGACTTTATGGAGCAGGAGACAAGGCTCGCATCGCTGATGCGGGTCTTTTTCTCTATCGTTTGCGTACTGGTCATCTGGCAGCTGGTTTCCCTGGTGGTGACGAACCGCCTGCTGCTGGTGCCGCCGGCGGACGTGGCCGTCGCGCTGTGGCATGAGACGCTCGATGGCAGCATGTGGACGAATGCTGTCGCCACCGTGGCTGCGGTGGTGACGTCGTTCATCGTTTCGGTGATCATCGGTATTGCCATCGGCCTCGCTCTGGCGTCGAGCCGCTTGCTGTCGCTGATGGGCGGTCCGGCGTTGAGTGCGCTCAACTCGGTGCCGATCATCGCGCTGGCGCCGCTGTTCGTCCCCTGGCTCGGCCTCGGCTTTGCCTCGAAATTCGTGCTGGTATTGTTGGTGGCAGTGTTCCCGGTGGTTGTGACCACCGAGGCCGGATTGCGCGCTACCGACAAGCCGCTGATCGAAGCGGCACGGTCGTTCAACGCGACATCGTGGCAAATCTTCACCACCGTGACGTTCCCCTATGCGTTGCCGTTCATCGTCAGCGGCATTCGCGTCTCTTGGGCGCGTGCGCTGGTCGGCATCGTTGTTGCAGAGTTCTTCGGGTCTTTCGCCGGTTTCGGCTTTGCCATTCTGTCGGCGAGCCAGACCTTCGATACGGCGCGGGTGCTGGGCTACGTGTTCGTACTTGGCGCGATGGGCCTGTTGGGCAGCGTCGCCTTCGCGACGCTGGAGCGTCGGCTGGCGCCATGGAGGCAGGAATGACGGAGGCAGGAAAGGCGGCACTGCTTCGCGTGGAAGGCGTCAGCAAGCTGTTCGATCGTGCGGGTAAGCCTTCGGTCGAGGCATTGCGTGACATCAATCTGTCCATCAACGAAGGCGAATTCGTCTCGATCGTCGGCGCCAGCGGCAGCGGCAAGTCGACCTTGCTGCGGATCATCGACGGGCTGTTGGCTCCCACGAAAGGGGCGGTGCTGGTCGATGGCCAGCGCGTCACGCGTCCCGGCCGCGACCGGGCCATGGTGTTCCAGCAGGATTCGCTGTTGCCGTGGAAAAGCGTGATCGAGAACGTGGCCTATGGCCTGACCCTGGCCGGGCGACCGTGGGCGGAAGCCTCGGCGGTGGCGCAGCGGTTCGTGACCATGACCGGTCTTTCCGGTTTCGAAAGCCACTATCCGCATCAGTTGTCGGGCGGCATGCGCCAGCGCGTCAATGTCGCGCGTGCGCTTGCGGTCGATCCGCGCATTCTGCTGCTCGACGAGCCGTTTGCGGCGCTCGATGCACAGACCCGTGAGATCATGCAGGCGGAACTGCTGTCGATCTGGCGTGAGAGCCGCAAGACAGTGCTGCTGATCACGCACCAGATCGATGAGGCGGTGTTTCTGTCGGATCGGGTGATCGTATTCAGCGCACGGCCTGGCTCCGTGCGTCAGGAGGTCAAGATCGATCTGCCGCGCCCGCGCGAACTGACGCTGAAGCGCGATCCGCGCTTTGTGCAGCTCGTGGACGAAATCTGGCAGTTGATCGAAGCCGAAGTGCGCCAAGGCTTGAAAGCGGGGTAACGAGACGACCGCCAGACGGATCGGCGGATAAGTTGGAACGGCACGGCAAAGCGGACATCCAGAAACCGCGGCCGTGCCGTCATCGAACAAAAAGCATCAGGGGAGAACGCGACCATGCGAGATACGATAGACGCTGCGGCGTTTTTGATGAATCGCCGGATGTTTCTGGCCGGTACGGCGGCGCTGCCGCTTTCCGGCGTCCTTCCGGCAGGAGCGGCGGCACAGCAGACGTGGCCGACGCGCAATGTGACGATGATCGTGCCGTTTCCGCCCGGTGGGCTGGCCGATCTCGCCGCGCGGCCGGTCGCACAGGCACTGGACAAGGTGCTCGGTCACACCTTTGTGGTCGATAACCGGTCCGGCGCGGGTGGGGCGCTCGGTGCAGGCGTGGTCGCCAAGGCGGACGCGGACGGTTACACGGTCCTGGTGACGCTGAACTCCATCGTCGTGTCACCTGAATCGGATCGCCTGTTCAATCGGACACCGATCTACGAAGTGGCGCAGTTCGCGCCGGTAGCGCAGATCATTTCCGATCCGAACGTCATCGCGGTCGAAGCATCCGCGCCGTGGAAGACCATTCAGGATCTCGTCGCCGACGCGAAAAAACGCCCGGGCCAGATCACCTACAGCTCATCGGGGAACTACGGCGCCGCACATCTGTCGATGGAGATGTTCGCTCGCGCTGCGGACATCAAGCTGCAGCACGTGCCGTATCGCGGCGCAGGGCCGGCGATCACCGGGCTGATCGGTAGCCAGGTGAACGCAACCTCGACGACGGTCGGCACCATCATTTCGCAGATCGAGGCGGGCAAGATCCGTGTTCTCGCGGCGATGAGCGACAAGCGGATCGACAATCTGCCGAGCGTGCCGACGCTGAAGGAAACGGGCATTCCGCTCTCGTTCTATGTCTGGGCCGGCATGTTCGTGCCGAAGACAACGCCGGAAGCGGTGGTGACGCGGCTGCGCGGCGCCATGCGCACGGTGCTGACCGATCCGGCAGTGGCCTCGATCTTCACCAAAGCCGGAACCAGAGTTGCTTATCTTGATGCCCCCGACTTTGCCAAGGTCGTGAACGAAGACCATGCGCGCCTTGCCAAAGTGGTGAAAGACATCGGTAAGCTCGAGTAACGGACAGGCAGGGCTCGTTCCAGGACGGGTCCTGCTGTTTTGAGAAAAGCAGGATCGCCATGTGGCCCGTTCACGGCCGATACGATTATTCGCCGATCGAGGATCGACCGCACTACACGTGGCCGGAAGGCCGCACGCTGGCGTTCTATATCGGCATCAATATCGAGCATTATGCGTTCCTGCGCGGCGGCGGGATGGACCCCCATAACCGCGGCGCCGGGCCGACGCACCGCAACTACTCCTGGCGCGACTACGGCAATCGCGTCGGCATCTGGCGCATTTTCAATCTGCTTGATGCCCTGCAGCTTCCGGCGACGGTTCTGCTCAACGGTCTGGTCGCGGAGCATTATCCGCAGATCATGGCGCGGATCGTAGCGCGCAATGACGAAATCTGCGGGCACGGCGTCACCAATTCCCAGACGTTGCGGGATGTGGCCGAAAGCGATGAGGCCGGGATCATCCGCGAGACGACGCGGTTGATCGAGCAGCATACGGGTAAGCGCCCGCAAGGCTGGCTCGGACCGGGCGCAACCTCCAATGCGGTGACGCCCGACCTCCTCAAGGAGAACGGCTATCGCTATGTGCTGGACTGGCCGGCGGACGATCAGCCGTTCTGGATGCGGACCCGTGCCGGACCGATCCTGTCAGTGCCTTATCCGATGGAAATGAACGACGCCGGAGCCCAGGTCCTGCGCGATCATACCGGCCGCGAATTGTGCGACATGATTGTCGATCAGTTCGAGGAAATGCTCGATGATTCAGAGCGGCAGCCGCTGGTGTTCTCGCTCGCGCTGCACGGCTTCATCGTCGGGCAGCCACACCGCATGCGCAATTTGCGCCGGGCCTTGCAGCATTGTCTGCAGCCGAAATATCGCGAGCGCCTCTGGATCACGCGTGCCGGTGCGATCGCCGATCATTGCATGTCTCTTCCGTCGGGGATCCTTCCCGGCGACCCTCGAACCTGACCCTTCATTCAATTGGACGCCACGAGACCATGAGCAAGGAACCGATCTGGAATCAGTTTCTCACCGAGCGCGACAAGAAGATGTGGGCGGTGAGCGGCTATGGCGCGAACGCCGGCTACGGCAAACGCCCGGCCTTGCTGGTGATCGACGTGAACTACAATTTCACGGGCGATCGGTCAGAGCCGATCCTCGAAGCGATCAAGCGGTGGCGCAACGCATGCGGTGAAGAGGGCTGGGCCGCCGTGCCGGTGATCCGTTCGCTGATCGACGCCGCGCACGAGCGCAAAGTCCCGGTGATCTATTCGACCAATGCGCGGCGCCCGGACAACTGGGATGCGGGAAGCTGGGCGTGGAAGAATTCACGCAATGCGGAAGATGCTTCCACACGCCAGAACAATAATCTCGATGGCAATATGATCATTCCTGAATTGGCGCCGCAGCCGCAGGATATCGTGATCTACAAGCATAAGCCGAGCGCGTTCTTTGGTACGCCGCTGGTCGGTTTCCTCACCGATCTCGGCTGCGACAGCGTGCTCGTCACCGGCACGACCACGAGCGGTTGCGTGCGGGCGACGGTGCTCGATGCGTTCAGTCACAACTTCCGCGTGGCGATCGCCGAGGAGGGTTGCTTCGACCGGTCGGAGGCTTCGCACGCGATGTCGCTGTGCGACATGCACGCGAAATACGCTGATGTTGTCAGCGCGGCGAGCATGCTCGATTTCGTCAAGGGGCTGCCGGATGGACTGTTCGCCAATCTGCCAAGCGGCCGGTCGCGTTAGAACGAGAGCGTTTTCGCGCAGACTGGCGGCGCGAAGAAACAACGATGGTATAGAAAGGGGGGCTTTCACGTTGAGCGTGAAAGCCCCCTTTTCGCGATCGGCTGGTGTTTCGCCCGGTCTTTGCCGGATCAGCGCTTGAGGTGAATGTTCGCCTCGTTGGCGACCTGTTTCCAGCGGGCGATGTCGTC
>JBQCFU010000653.1:0-2881 GCA_051958775.1 Pseudolabrys sp. | reverse complement strand
AGGAGTTCTATCTCGGCATCGCCGAGGGCAAGCGAAAGTCGTTCCGCGAAGGCAAGCACTATCGCCGCCGCAAGCGCTGGCTCGCCTGATCTGAGTGCAGGCTGCGGAGCGAACATGATGAGCGAGTATTACGACGCCCTGGACACCCGTTCGGCCGACGCGCGGGCGCACGATCCATATGCGCGGCTGCGCGATACGTTGCGCCTCGCGCTGACCGCGCCGGGCTGGGCGCGGCAGCTTGGCCGCGTCGATGTCGATGCGATCAATGGGCCGGCGGCGCTGGCGAAACTGCCGGTGCTGCGCAAGGCCGATCTGCCGCAACTACAGAAAGACGATCCCCCGTTCGGCGGCTTCAACGTCACGCCGCCCGGCCGCTGCAAGCGGCTGCAGATGTCGCCGGGACCGATCTTCGAGCCGGAGGGCTACGGCGAGGATTTCGGCGGCGCGGCGCGCGCGCTGTTCGCCGCCGGTTTCCGGCCCGGTGACGTGGTGCACAACTCGTTTTCGCACCATCTCACGCCCGGCGCTTACATCATGGAGGAGGGCGCGCATCAGCTCGGCTGTGCGACCATTCCCGGCGGCGTCGGCAACACCGAGCAGCAGCTTGAAGCGATCGCCCAGTTCCGGCCGAGCGGCTATATCGGCACTGCGGATTTCGTGAAGATCCTGCTCGACACCGCGGAGAAGACCGGCCGCGATGCGTCCTCGCTCAAGCGAGGATTGATGTCGGGTGCGGCGCTGCCGGGTTCGCTGCGCGACGAATTGCGCGGGCGCGGCTTCGCGGCGCTGCAATGCTACGCGCTCGCGGAGGGCGGCGTGGTCGCCTACGAGAGTCCCGCTTGCGAAGGGCTGATCGTCAATGAAAGCGTGATCGTCGAGATCGTGCGGCCGGGCACCGGCGATCCGGTGCCGGCGGGCGAGGTCGGCGAAGTCGTCATTACGACGTTCAACTCGGATTACCCGATGATCCGGCTCGCCACCGGCGACCTCTCCGCAGTGCTGCTGGGTCCGTCGCCGTGTGGCCGCACCGGACCGCGCATCAAGGGCTGGATGGGGCGCGCCGACCAGACCGCCAAGGTCAAGGGCATGTTCGTGCATCCGCGCCAACTCGCCGAGGTGGCGCAGCGACATCCGGAGCTTGGGCGGTTGCGGCTGGTGGTCGGCCGCGCGGCGGAGCAGGACACCATGACACTCATGGCCGAATGCGCCGCGCCCGGCGCCGGACTTGAGGCCGCGGTGGCGGAAACCCTGCAATCAGCCACCAAGCTGCGCGGGGCCGTGAAGCTCGTTCCGCCGGGCAGTCTGCCGAATGACGGCAAGGTGATCGCCGACGAGCGGCCGGTCGGTTAGAGCTGGTAGTGTGCTGGCGGAAATCGCGATTTGTCATTGCCGGGCTTGACCCGGCAATCCAGCTTTCCTCAGAACGATGGATGCCCGGGTCTGGCCCGGGCATGACGGGATAGTTTTATCCTTGACCACATACACGTTTGGCTTCTGATACTGACATGAACGACATTTCGACATCAGCCGCGCCGCGCCGGATCGGCGTGCTGCTGGTCAATCTCGGCACGCCGGACGCGACCGACTACTGGTCGATGCGCCGCTATCTCAAGGAATTCCTGTCGGACCGGCGCGTGATCGAGGAGAACCGGCTCAAGTGGTGGCTGGTGCTCAATCTGATCGTTCTGTCGGTGCGTCCCGGCCGCAAGGGACGCGACTACGAGAAGATCTGGAATCGCGAGCGCAATGAATCGCCGCTGATGACCATCACCCGGGCGCAGGCGGAGAAGCTTGCGCCGCTCATCGATGACGGCCGGCTGATGGTCGACTGGGCGATGCGCTACGGCAACCCGTCGATCGCGTCGAAACTCGAAGCGCTGCAGCGCGAGGGTTGCGACCGTATTCTGCTGCTGCCGCTTTATCCGCAATATGCGGCGGCGACCACGGCGACGGTGTGCGACAAGGCCTTTGATGCGCTCGCCGCCATGCGCGCGCAGCCGGCACTGCGCGTCGCGCCGGCCTATTACGACGATCCGGTTTATATCGATGCGCTGGCGCTCTCGATCGAGCGGCATCTGGCGACGCTCGATTTCGCGCCGGAAGTGATCCTCGCCTCGTTCCACGGCATGCCGGAAGAATATGTGCGCCAGGGCGATCCGTATTACGACCAGTGCGCGGAGACGACGCGGCTCCTGCGCATGCGGCTCGGCCTCGACGAGCAGCGCCTGCGCATGACGTTCCAGTCGCGCTTCGGTCCGGCAGAATGGCTCAAGCCCTATACCGACAAGACAGTGGAGCAACTGGCGCGCGACGGCGTGAAGCGCCTCGCCATCGTCACGCCGGGCTTTGCCGCCGACTGTCTGGAAACCCTCGAGGAAATCGCCATGGAGAATGCCGGTATCTTCCGCGCTGCCGGCGGTGAATCTTTCGCGGCGATCCCGTGCCTCAATGACAGCGAGGATGGCCTGCGGGTGATCGCGGCAGTGGTTCGTCGCGAATTGGGCGGCTGGATCTAGCAAGCGTTTTCGAGCGAAGTGGGCACCGGTTCGCGTGAAGAAAACGCGTCAAAAGATATAGAGCTGGCCGGGCAAAAGTTTCACTTGTCAATGCGTTAGTGTGATGCCATCGGTTTTGTCGTCGCTCAACCAGCCTGGACAAAACCGTGATCAATCGCCGCCATGCGCTCGGTCTTCTTGCAGCCGCAGGTACGTTTCCGTCCCGCAGTTTCGCCAACGTGTCCTACCAGCGCAGCGAGTTTCGCGAGCAGCTGCAAAAACGGTTCTTCGATCTCGGAACTGAAGGCACATTCGTCGGCTACAAGATCGAGGACTACCTGATCATCGCCAGCGACAAGGTCCGCTCGGGCGAGGGCAAATTGCCG
>JBQCFU010000652.1:0-3955 GCA_051958775.1 Pseudolabrys sp. | reverse complement strand
ACCGCGATCGCGGCGGTGAAGCCGACGGTGACGGGGAACGGCAGGAATTTCACATAAGTGCCGACGCGCAGAAAGCCTGCGACGACCAGGAATACGCCGGCCATGGTGGTCGCGAGCAGCATGCCGTCGATGCCGTGGAGCTCGACGGTCGCTGCCACCAGCACGATGAAGGCGCCGGCCGGGCCGCCGATCTGGAAGCGGCTGCCGCCGAACAGCGAGATCAGGAAGCCGCCGATGATCGCGGTGTAGAGTCCGCGGTCCGGCGTCGCACCGGATGCAATGGCAATCGCCATCGACAGCGGCAACGCGACGATCGCGACCGTGAGGCCGGCGAACACGTCGGCGCGCAGATCTCTGGCCCCATAGCCTTCACGCAAAACGGTGATGAGCTTGGGCGTATAGAGATCAGTGAAGCTGACGCGCCGGGTAACGGGCGCCGCAGGGATGGAAGTGGTCGTATTCATGATCGATATTCGGATGAAGGTGCGACGATGAGACGACCGCGCATTGACCCACGTCAAGGATCAGCACGCAGGCGCGCTCGCATTAAGGTTCAATTTACCGGACACTCTCTGTTCTCTGATTCGTGCATGTTCGCTGATTGTTCGGAGACTGTCATGATCTTGCGATCGATCGCTTTGCGGACTCTAGCGCTAGTGATGGCTGCGCTGTTTGTCATCGCGAACGGCGCGAATCACGCATCCGCCGCCGATTCGGCCTTCGCGCGCTGGCTCGAATCGACCTGGCCGGATGCGGCGAGGCTCGGTGTGTCGCGCGCGACCTTCGATAACGCCATCCGCGGGCTGACGCCGGATTACGGCCTGCCGGATCTGATCATCCCCGGCCGTCCACCGGCCGCGCAGCGCGGGCAGGCGGAGTTTGTGCAATCGCCGGCCGATTATCTCAAGGAAGCCTCGCTGGAGCGGTTGGCCGCGCAGGGGCGTCAGCTTGCGACGCGCTATCATGATGCGCTGACGCGGATCGAGCGCGAGTTCGGCGTGCCAGGTCCGGTGGTGCTAGCGATCTGGGGCCGCGAGACAGCCTATGGCGGCGTCAAGCTCGGCAATGACGCGATCCGTGTGCTGGCGACGCAGGGGTTCACAGGGCGGCGCAAGGAATTATTCCGCAACGAATTCGTCTACGCGCTGAAGATGCTGCAGGACGGCTATCCGCGCGCGCAGATGCGCAGCTCCTGGGGCGGCGCGATGGGGCTGACGCAGTTCATACCGAGCGAGTTCTACAAATATGCCGTCGATCTCGATGGTGACGGCCGCGCCGACATCTTCAATTCGGTGCCGGATGCGCTCGCATCGGCGGCGAAGCAGTTGCGCGGCAAGGGCTGGCAGCCCGGCGGGCGCTGGGCGATCGAAGTGAAGGTGCCGGACGGAATCGATTGCACCATCGCCGAGCCGGAGCAGACGATGCCGGTGAAGGACTGGATCGCGCGCGGCTATCAGCCGTTGACGCGCGTTACGCCTGCCGACATGGCGCAGACAGCGTCGCTGCTGATGCCGGAAGGAATCTACGGCCCGGGATTCCTGACCTTGAAGAACTACTACGTGATCAAGGAGTATAACTTTGCCGATCTCTATGTTCTGTTCGTCGGCAGCCTCGCGGATCGCATCGCCGGCGGGCACGGCTTCAAGGCGCCGTGGGCGAAGCTGCCGCCGATGCGCTCGCATGATGTCGAGGATATCCAGCGCGGGCTGACGGCGGCCGGGTTTTATCAGGGCACGATCGACGGCAAGGCCGGGATGAAGACGCGTTCGGCGATCGGCGCCTATCAGAAGGCACGCCGGCTGAAGCAGGACTGCTGGCCGGGTCAGTCGTTGTTGCAGGCTATCCAGGCTTCGCGCTGACAACCTTCCCGCAGAAAACAAAACGGCGGGCCGAAGCCCGCCGTTTCATGTTTGTCATGCCGTGTGGCGTGCGATCAGTCGCAAACCTCGACGCGGCGGACGCGGTAGCCGTAACCGTCCCAATAGCGGTGACGTTCGATCCGGCAAGCCGGCTCGTCCACCACATAGGCCGGCGGCGGCGCGTAATATGCTGGCGGCGGGGCCGGATAGGCCGGGCCGCTATTGGCAATGGCGCTGCCGATGATAGCGCCAGCGGCGAGGCCGCCGATCACGCCAGCGCCGACGGCACAGCCGCGGCAGCGGGCGTCAGCCGACGACGATGCTGCGGCAAGCAGCACGGCGGCGGTAGCGGCAACCGCGATAGATTTCATCATGAGGTGCCTCGTTTCATATCCCCCGGGGATCATCGCGGCGGGTTGTTAAGCGAGCATTAAGGCCAAAAACCGGCGGCCGGTCTTTCCCCTTGATCCCGAGTCTGGGCAGACAGTGCACCAGTCCGGATAAACGGCCGCTGAACGCGGTAAAGCGTTCGGTCGCTTTTCCAAACAAAAGCCCGGCCTGCACGAGCAGACCGGGCTTTCGTCAAATGTCCGTCAGGATCAATAGCAGACCCGGACGCGGCGGAAATGGACGTAGCCGTAAGGATCAATCACCCGCTGGCGGCGCCAGTAGCAGCCGCCGTCGTAATAGGCCGGTCCCGGACCATAGGCATAATATCCGGGGCCTGGGCCGTAGCCGTAGTAGCCGCCGCTGGCGGCGCCGCCGATGATCGCACCGGCGGCCAAACCGCCGATGATTCCGGCGGCCACGGCACCGCCGCGTCCACGGGCCTCGGCCGGTTGCGGGGCGGCCACGGCCGCGATTCCGAGGGTCGCGGCGACCGCGAGAACTGTCAGAGTCTTGGTCATCATGGCATCACCCTGAATTGGTTGACGTCTAGCTAAGTATTAACGCTATCCGACCGGGGCAGGTTCCGCCTTATCGGGTGAACGCGGGCTGAACCACCGCACCACAATATTGCCGCGAAAAACGGCCGGGGGACGAGAGCATCGATTACGGATCAGGCCCTTTACAAGGTCGGGATGCGCCGTCGAAATACCGCCCGACATGAGCGGGGAAACGGCGGGGGCGGCGTCCGACTGGGCGCCACCGGCGCGTGACGCGGAAGCGTTCGCGACCGAGCAGAATGCCCTGGGACAGGTATGGACCTTACTGGGGGGGACGCGCGACGTTGCGCGCGAGGGCGACTGGTTCACCGCGCAGCTCGGTGGCCGCTCCGTCTTCGTGCAGCGCTTTCGCGAAGGACTGCGCGCGTTCGAGAACAAATGCGCCCACCGTTTCTTTCCGCTGCGTCAGGGACAATCCGGCAACGGGCCGGTGATCTGCGGTTTCCACCACTGGCGCTACAACAGCGACGGTCTTGCCGTCGGCATTCCCAAAAGCGAGGAGATGTACGGCGCGACCCCGCGCGACATCGGCGCATGTCTGCGGTCGGTCGAAATCGGGATTTGCGGGTCGCTGATTTTTGGTCACTTTGCATCGGCGAGTCGCACGGAAACGCTTCAGGAGTTTCTCGGCCCGCTTTTCGATATCCTCCGCGCGATGTCTCCGGACAGCGTGGCACCGTTGCATGGCACGCAGGCGCTGCCCTTCAACTGGCGAATTGCGTATGAGATCGCGCTCGACGACTACCATATCGTCGCGGTGCATTCCGATACGTTCGGCAAGCGAGGCTATATGCTGCGCGAGAGCGTGCAGTATGCCCGTCACGGCCTGCACAACGCTTATTGCGCGGCGCGCGTGCCGGACATGCTCGAGAATATGGCCGCCGCCTGCAAAGCAGGCATCTACCGGCCGTCGAACGACTATCGCATCATGCATGTCTTTCCGAACATTGCGCTGGTGCAAACCCATGTCGCGACCGTGATGGGCGTGCGTTACGTCTACATCATGATGCTGCAATTTGTTCCGTTGACGCCGGATTCGACGCTGTTTCGCTGGTGGCTTTGGCCGTCGCCGTTTGCGACCGGAGACACGCCGTTGCAGCGTGCGATACGCTGGATTTCGCAGCCGATATCCCTGCAACTGGTGCGCCG
>JBQCFU010000651.1:0-2231 GCA_051958775.1 Pseudolabrys sp. | reverse complement strand
CGTCAAAGTCGGCCTGATCATGACCTATTCGGGTCAGTTCGCCGACGCGGCCCGGCAGATGGACGGCGGCATCAAGCTTTATATGAAGCAGCACGGCGACAAGGTCGCCGGCAAGACCATCGAGATCATCCGCAAGGACACCGGCGGCCCAGCACCTGACGTGGCGAAACGTCTCGCCCAGGAACTGGTGGTCCGCGACAAGGTCGACATCATCGCGGGCTTCGTGCTGACGCCGAACGCCATGGCCGCCTCCGATGTCTCGCAGGAAGCCAAGAAATTCCTGGTGATCATGAACGCCGCGACCTCGGTGATCATGACCAAGTCGCAATACTCGGCGCGCGTTTCACTGACCCAATCGCAGGTCACCGAAACCCTCGGCAAGTGGGCCGCGACCAAGGACGGCGCCAAGAAAGCCTATACGATGGTTTCCGATTACGGCCCTGGCCTTGACGCCGAAGCCGGCTTCCAGAAATCGTTCAAGGCCGCCGGTGGCGAGATCGTCGGCTCGGTGCGCATGCCGGTCGCCAACCCGGACTTCTCCGCCTTCGTGCAGCGCGCTAAGGATCTCAATCCGCAGTCGGTATTCACCTTCATTCCGGGCGGCGCACAGCCGGCCGCGATCGCCAAGGCGTTCGCCGAACGCGGCATGGACCCGAAGAAGACCAAGATCTACGGCACCGGCGAGCTGACCGGCGACGACGCGCTAAAAAACATGGGCGATTCCGCGCTCGGCATCATCACCGCGTGGCACTACGACCACAACCACGACTCCAAGCTCAACAAGGAATTCGTGGCCGGCTTCCGGGCCGACAACAACAACGTCAACCCGAACTTCTTCGCCGTCGGCGGCTATGACGGCATGCACCTCATCTATGAGGCGCTGAAGAAGACCAGTGGTAAGACCGACGGCGATGCGCTGATCGCCGCCGCCAAGGGCATGTCGTGGGAAAGCCCGCGCGGCAAGATGACCATCGATCCGGAAATTCGCGACGTTGTGCAGACGATCTATCTCCGCCGTGTGGAAAAGGTCGGCGGCGAGCTCAAGAACGTCGAGTTCGACAAGGTCGAAAACGTCAAGGACCCGATCCTCGCCGCGATGAAGAAATAACCGGACGCGACGAAAGGCACGCTGGCGCTTTGCGCCGGCGTGCGCTGTCGTGAGCGGACAGAGAGCCCGCCCGGAGCTTCCTGACGTGACTTTACTTAATCGCTCGACCCCATGCGCCTGCGCGGCCAGCTCCGGACCCATGACCGGAGTCCGGCTGTGATCGCTCCTATCGCCGGCGTCCTGTTCGACGGCATCGCCTACGGCATGCTGCTGTTCCTGCTCTCGGTCGGGCTATCGGTAACGCTCGGGCTGATGAACTTCGTCAATCTGGCGCACTGCGCGTTCGCCATGCTCGGCGGCTACGTCACCGTGACGCTGATGAACAGTTACGGCTGGCCGTTCTTCGCGACGCTGCCGATCGCATTCATCGCTGCCGGCGCCGCCAGCGTCGTGCTGGAGCGTACGCTCTACCGGCGACTCTACCGCGCCACAGATCTCGATCAGGTGCTGCTGACCATCGGCATCGTCTTCGTCTCGGTTGCTGTCGCCGCCTATCTTTACGGTACCACGGTCCAGCCGATCAGCGTGCCGGATTATCTGCGCGGCTCGATCTCGGTACTCGGCGTCAATCTCGCCCGCTATCGGCTGTTCCTGGTGCTGGTCGCCGCGGTGATCACCGTGGTGCTGATCTATGGCGTCGAGCACACGCGCTTCGGCGCACAGGTGCGCGCCGCGGTCGACAACCAGCGCATGGCGCGCGGCCTCGGCATCAATGTCGACTGGACTTTCGCGGTCGCCTTCGCGCTCGGCAGCGGGCTCGCAGGCCTCGGCGGCGCGCTCGCGATCGATATTGTGGGCCTCGATCCCTATTTCGGTTTCACCTATCTCATTTTCGTGCTGATCGTCGTTTCGGTCGGTGGCCTCGGCTCCATCGGCGGTTCGCTCGCCGCCGCGATCCTGATCGGCATAGCCGATATCACCGGCAAATATTATCTACCCGATCTCGGCGCCTTCCTGATCTATCTAGTCATGGTCGGCGTGTTGATGTGGCGGCCGACCGGCTTGTTCGGGAGGCGATGAGAAAAATGTCTCTCGCTACCTCGACGCAAAAACCGCAAAGCTATCTTGCCGCGCAGGAGCGATGGCGTCCCATCGAGATCGTGTTCTGGCTGGCGACACTGCT
>JBQCFU010000650.1:0-7375 GCA_051958775.1 Pseudolabrys sp. | reverse complement strand
AGCGGCGGCCGTCGCGATAAAGTGCGCCGGCGCGCTGGTTGCCGATCAGCGCGATCTGCACCACCTCGCCTTCGGCCGGCACACGCGCCAGTTCCCTCTCGTCGAGCCCGCGATGCGTCGCGTCGCCGCCGAGATGCAGCTTCGATTTCCAGCGCGCCCGCGCATCCTTGCCGATCAGATCGCGGATGGTTTCGCGGCCGTTGCCGACCACATGCGGGAAATAGCGGAACGTCAGCGACAGCACGCGCCCGTGCCGCTCGCCCGGCAGACGCGCATAGAGGATCGCGGCCTCGCCGACATAGGGCACGTAACGCTGCAGGATGATGTTGGTGTTCTCGGGGAAGCCGGTGATGTAGTCCTGCAGTTCGGCGAAACAGGTGATGCGGCGGACACCGTGACCGTGCCAGCCGATATCCGGCTTGGCGATGAACGGATAAGTGATGCCGCGTTCGTCGAGCGCAGCCTGTGCCGTCTTGATGTCTGTATCGACGCTGAACGCGCCCTTCCCGCGCCGGACCACGGCGAAATCGGCAACCCAGGTGCGCTCTTCAGGTGCGATATCGAGCAGGTAATCGCTTTTGGATTCGCCCCACATGCCGCCGGTGAAGATTTTCGGATTGGCCGCGGTCGGCAGCGTGAAGCTGCGATGCCGCAGGCTGAATCCGATCCAGCTCAGGATCAGCGGAAGATAGAACAGCATCGGCGGAATGCGTTCGGCCACCGCCAGCTTGCGATCGCCGACTGTCAGCTCCGGCATGCCGTAATGGCCGTAGACGATGTTCGACGCGGCCGGCGCGCCTTCGGCGTGCTCCGGCTTCACCAGCGCGAAGATGCGCCGCCGCACCAGCGCAGTCGCGGCGAGCGCGACGAACAGCATCGGCCAGGCCCACAGGCCCATGTGATCTTCGAGCGCGTCGCCGAACGAGATCACCAGGTAAAGCATCAGCGGCAGATAGATCGCCGACACGACCAACGTCGCGATGGTGAAGCGCAACAGCGATACCCGCGCCCAGCCGCAGGCCACGAATGCGACGAAGACGATGCCGGGCACGACGCGACAGAGCGCGACGACGCTGAACACATTACGCTTGAGCGTGTCGCCCAGATAGCGCACGCGCTCGTCGACCGCGTACCGCTTCAGCCACGGGATATAACGCGCACCGGCACCGATGCCGTAGAGCGCGAAATCACTGACGACCATGCCGATGTACAGACAGATGCCGACCAGCAGCGCCGTCATCTGTCCGTTGTTGATCAGATAGCCGCCGAGAATGATCGCGAGATCTTCATGCGCGAACGGCAGAAACAGCAGCGATGCGATTTGAGCAAACCACGATAGGTCGCTCCCGGCGACCTCACCAAGCCACCCGACGATATCGAACAAGCGAAGCCCCCAAAATCTCCACCGGCGGCCTGACGGCCACACCTTGTCCCGAGCATCGGCTTGTGCCGATCGTGTGTTGATCGTCTCGGAGAAGGCGCATTACGGAATGAAGTAACCCCGCCGTTAATTTAGACGCTGACGCGGAAAAACAACAGTAATAAAGGACGCAGGGACGCCGATCTTTCGCAGCTTTCCGGTGCGTATGCTAAACTTCACACAATGGCGATGAACAATTCTTCATCGAACGATGCGGATAAGCGGGTGGTCCAGTTCCGGCGTTCGCCAGATGGCACCCACCACAGCGTCGCGACGCCGCCGCCACCCCCGGACGATCTCAACCGTTATCAGGAAACCAGTCCGGAAACCGACGCGGACTACCGCCATCGCATGGTCGTCAATCTGGCGGCCGTGGCATTCCTCGTGCTGCTGATTGGCGGCGCGTTCTGGCTGGCCGACAGCATCTTCACCATGCGCAAGAATCAGGACTGTGTGCTGACCGGCCGGCGGACCTGCAATCCGATCGATCCGGGCTCCCTCAGCCGCCCGTAATTGCGGGGATCATACTTACGAGAGAACCGGGCCTCGCTCAGGAGTGCCCTTCGAGCGCCAGGGTGACCGGCGCCAGACCGGAAAAACCGAGGGCCCGCGCCGCCGCCGGCGACAGGTCGATGACCCGGCTGCGGATGAAGGGTCCCCGGTCGTTGATTCGGACCACGACGCTGCGCCCGTTGCGCTTGTTGGTCACCCGGACATGGGTTCCGAAGGCCAGGGTGCGATGCGCGGCCGTCAGCGCGCTCGCCCGGTGAATCTCGCCGTTCGCGGTCTTTCGGCCCGAATGGGCCAGCGAATAGACCGAGGCCATGCCCGCGGACGCCCCGATCCGGGCATTTCCGGCCATGGCGACCGAGGGGATCAGCCCGAGACTCAGGACCAGGGCAAGACCGGCGATCAGCCCCCGGGTGAGAGGCCAAAGATTCATCTGTGCGCTGCCCCGCATGGCACGCCTCCAAAGCGACGGCCCAGCCCATCGGCGGACTGACCAATTAAGTCGGAAATGGCGAATTTGTTTCGCTTTGCAGAGGCTTTCGGGCCAAATTCAGGCATATCCGGGTCGGCATTGAACTCCCCGCCTCGCTTGGGTATACGGGCAGCGATTTCGACCGGGTTGCGGCAAAGCACCTAACCTGGCGCCCCGACACCCCGTTCCCACCGAGAATGCCGATGTCCTCGACTTTCGATACCGTCGCCAACATCATTGCCGAGACGTGCGACATCCCGCGTGACACGATCACCCCGGACAGCCACGCTATCAACGATCTCGGTATCGACAGCCTCGACTTCCTCGACATCGCTTTCGCCATCGACAAGGCGTTCGGGATCAAGCTGCCGCTCGAGCAGTGGACCCAGGAGGTCAACGAAGGCAAGGCGACCACCGAGCAGTATTTCGTGCTGAAGAATCTGGCTGCGCGCATCGACGAACTGGTCGCCGCGAAGGGCGCCTGATCCGGCTGCGCATGCGCCTTGAGTATTTCCAGCTCATCGACCGGATCGCCGATCTCAATCTGAGCGACCAAACCATCAAGGTGGTCGCGACCGTCCCGACGGAAAGCACGGTCTTCGAGGGCCACTTCCCCGGCCACCCGCTGATGCCGGGCGTGCTGCTCGGCGAAGCGATGGCGCAAACCTCCGGCTGGCTGATCATCGGCCTCAACAACTTCGCGCGGATGCCGTTCCTCGCTGCGATGAAGGACCTCAAGCTGCGCACCTTCGTGCAGCCGGGACAGACCCTCGACCTCTCCGCGTCGCTGGTCCATGAAGGTTCCGGCTTCGCCATGACCAAGGCGCAGGGCCGCGTCGACGGCAAGCTCGTCTGCGACGCGACCATCACCTTCCGGGTCGTCGATTTCCCCAATCCGGAGATGCGTGGACACATGGAAGCCCTCGCGAGGGTTCTGGGATTTCCTGCTGGAGCGACCGCGCATGCCTGATACCGACCGCGACATCTGGATCACCGGCATCGGCATCGTCTCCTCGCTCGGCGAAGGTCCGGACCAGCACTGGGACAAGCTCTCCGCCGGCACGATCACCGCGAACGCGACAACCTTCGCGCCATTCGTCGTGCACCCGCTCGCGCCAGTGTCGTTCGACACGCAGATCCCGAAGAAGGGCGATCAGCGGCAGATGGAGCCGTGGCAGCGGATCGGCACCTATGCCGCGGGGCTCGCGCTCGATTCCGCCGGCGTCAAAGGCAATACCGATATTCTCTCGCGCATGGACATGATCGTCGCCGCCGGCGGTGGCGAGCGCGATGTCGCCGTCGATAGCGCGATCCTTACCGGCATCGGCAAGAGCGAGAAGCCGGAATCGTTCCTCAACGAACGGCTGATGAACGACCTGCGCCCCACCCTGTTCCTGGCGCAGCTTTCCAATCTGCTCGCCGGCAACATCTCGATCGTGCATGGCGTGGTCGGCTCGTCGCGCACCTTCATGGGTGAAGAGGCTGCAGGCGTCGACGCCGTCCGCATTGCCGCCTCGCGCATCGCCGCGGGCCAGAGCGACATCGTCCTCGTCGGCGGTGCGCATAACGGCGAGCGGCAGGATCTGCTGATGCTCTACGAGTTCGGCGGTCACACGCTGAAGGACAGCCACAAGCCGGTGTGGGAACGCGGTGACAAGGGCGGCCTCGCGCTCGGCTCGCTCGGTGCATTCCTGGTGCTGGAATCGCGCAAGCACGCGGAGGCGCGCGGCGTGAAGCCGCTGGCGAAGATTACCGCGGTCGAAGCCGGCCGCTCGAACCGTACCGAAGGCACGCTGCGCCGCTCCCTCGCCTCCCTCTGGGACAAGGTCAAAGGCAGGCTCAAGCCCGGTTATGCCGTGCTGTCCGGCGCCTCCGGCGCCGCCCCGGCCACCGGCGAAGAGCACGCCTTCCTGAAAGACTTGGGGCAAAACACGGGTGGCGGCATTGCCGTCCGCGGCACCGGCACCTATCTCGGTCATGGGCTGGAGCCGCAGTTCCCGATGAACATCGCGCTTGCCGCGATCGCGCTCGACCGCGGTACCCTGTTCCCGCCGCGCGATGCGACCGGGCTCGAACAACCGGCCGCCGCGGCGCCGTCGCAGATTGTCGTGACCGGAGTCGGACACTGGCGCGGCGAAGGACTGGCTCTGATCGAACGCGCCGACTGAAGGAACGAGAGATGACAGCGATGCAGGACAAGGCCGGACGCCCGATCGTCGTTGTCACCGGCATGGGCGTCGTCACCTCTCTCGGCACCGGCAAAGCCGACAACTGGGCGAAGCTCACTGCCGGGCAATCCGGCATTCGCGCCATTTGCCGCTTCGCTACCGACGGCCTGAAAACCCGCGTCGCCGGCACCCTCGACTATCTGACCAAGGAGCCGCTCAACACCGCCGCCATGTCGGAGATGCTGGCCGATCTCGCCGTCGAAGAGGCGGTCGCGGAATCCGGCATCGGCGCCAAGGGCGATTTCCCAGGGCCCCTGTTCCTCGCGGTGCCGCCGGTCGAACTCGAATGGCCGCAACGCCGCGAAGTCGCCCTGGCCTCGGGAGCGAACGACGCTATCGACTATCGCGACCTGCTGCGTGTCAGCGCGCAATTCCCCGCTTATCATTCGCGCTTCATGTTCGGCTCGGTCGCCGATCACATCGCCGACCGCTTCGGCACCAAAGGTTCGCCGATCTCGCTGTCGACCGCTTGCGCCTCGGGCGCGACCGCGATCCAGCTCGGCGTCGAAGCGATCCGCCGCGGCGAGACCGATGCGGCGCTGTGCGTCGCCTCAGACGGTTCGGTCAATCAGGAATCGCTGATCCGCTTCTCGCTGCTCTCCGCGCTGTCGACACAGAACGACGTACCGGAATCAGCCTCTAAACCGTTCTCCAAGAACCGCGACGGCTTCGTCATGGCCGAGGGCGCCGGCGCGCTGGTGCTGGAAAGCCTCGCATCGGCGAAAGCGCGCGGCGCGAAGATCCTCGGCGTGGTCGAGGGCTGCGGCGAACTCGCCGACAGCTTCCACCGCACCCGCTCCTCGCCGGACGGCAAGCCGATCATCGGCTGCATGGTCAACGCGCTTAACGATGCCGGTCTGACGCCGCAGGACATCGACCACATCAACGCGCACGGCACCTCGACGCCGGAAAATGACAAGATGGAATTCACCGGCACCGACAAGGTGTTCGGCGAGCACGCCAAGGCGATCCCGATCACCTCGAACAAGTCGATGATCGGCCACACACTGTCCGCCGCCGGGGCGGTCGAGGCGGTCATCACGCTACTCACCTTGCAGCACCAGCGCATCCCGCCGACCATCAACTATCTGATGCCGGACCCGGCGATCCCGCTCGACGTGGTCGGTAACACCGCACGCGACGCGAAGATCACGCATGCGCTGTCGAACTCGTTCGGCTTCGGCGGCCAGAACGCCTCACTGATCTTCGGCCGCGAACCGGCCTGATTTCACCATCTGCCAGGAACCCGGCCGGGACCGCCTTCTCCCCCGGCCCGGCTTGCCTGTTGACGGCGGCCCGCCCACGGGCCATCCCGTGCTTCCAATCTTTTTGGATAGACCTATGCGCGCGCTGACCCTGATCGCCGACCGCCAGCTTGAACTGACCGACATCCCCGCCCCGCCCGCACCCGGGCCCGGCGAGGTGCAGGTCAGGATCGGCGCTGTCGGCCTCAACCATCTCGACGTCTGGGGCTTCCGCGGCATGGCCTTCGCCAAGCGCAAGCTGCCGCTCGTCGTCGGCGCGGAAGCCGCCGGCACGATCGACAGCGTCGGCGCCGGCGTCACCGCATTCAAGCGCGGCGACAAGGTCGCGATGTACGGTGCGCTCACCTGCGGCACCTGCAAGGCCTGTCGCGAGGGACGCGATAATCTCTGCGAAAACGTTGCGGGCGTGATGGGCTTCCACGCCGACGGATTCGCGCGCGACCTCGTCAACATGCCGGCGCGTCTCGTCGTGCCGGTGGCGGAGAACGTTGCGCTGCGCGATGCCGCCTGCGCGCCGATCGCGTTCGGCACCGTGCAGCACATGCTGTTCGACAACGCCAAGCTCCAGCCCGGCGAAACTATCCTCGTCCATGCCGGTGGGTCCGGCATCGGTACCGTCGCCATCAAGATGGCGAAGGCGATCGGCTGCACCGTCATCACCACCGTCGGCAGCGACGAAAAGGCGGAAAAGGCGAAAGCGCTCGGCGCCGATCACGTCATCAACTACCGCAAGGACCGGTTCGAGACGATCACGCGCAAGCTGACGCAGAAGAAAGGCGTCGACGTGGTATTCGAGCATGTCGGCGGCGAAGGCTTCAACGGCTCACTGCTCGTGCTCAAGCGCGGCGGCCGCCTCGTCACCTGCGGCTCGACCGCGGGACCGACGGTGCAGATCAATCTGATGCAGCTGTTTCAGCAGCAGTACAAAATCTTCGGCTCGTTCGGCTGCACCATCCGCAACATCCGCGAAAGCCTCGACAAGATGGCCGGCGGCATGCTGCCGGTGATCGACACCGAAGTGCCGCTCGCCGAATTCGAGCGCGGCCTCGCGCGGCTCGAAGGCCGGCAGGTGTTCGGCAAGGTGATCGTGACCTTCTGATGGCTCGCCGCCGCCGCAAAGCTTTTCTGGATGCGCTGGCCGGACACGGCACGGTCGCGCTGCTCGGCGGTCTGCGGCTGATCGATCGCCGCCGGATGGCGCCCGGCACCGCGTGGTTGCTGCGCCGCATCGGCCCGCTGCTGAAGGAACAGAAGATCGCGCGCGCGCAGCTCGTCGCGGCATTTCCGGAGAAGACGCCGGACGAGATCGAGCGCATCATCGACGGTATGTGGGACAATCTCGGCCGCGTCGCCGCCGAGTTCGCGCATATGGATCGCTTCCGCGTCGAGGATCCCGACAATCCCGGCCCGGTCGACATCACCTATTCGCCGGAAACTTTTGAGCGCTTTCACCAACTACGCACCGACGGCAAGCCGGCCC
>JBQCFU010000649.1:0-6003 GCA_051958775.1 Pseudolabrys sp. | reverse complement strand
CGGGTCGCCCTGCGTGATGTTCGCGAAACGACGCGCGCAGCGGGGCGGGAACGACTCCACGTCGAACGGGCCGGCATCGACGAATTCGACTTCGCCCTTCTCGGTGATCCAACTGCAACGCCATTTCCCGGTCATCGGGATGAAGGTCTCGTTGGTATCGTGGTTGTGCATCATCGGACCGTTGCCGGGCTTGGCGCGGCAATAGCCGAGATTGAAGCCTTCGGAGACCGGGATCGCCGACATGCGCGCGGCATCATCGCCGACCGGGGAGGTCACCGCGCCGCCTTCGCCTTCCGGCGGCTGGAAACCGATCACATTGTAGAGCGTGCGAATGCAGCCCTTCATCTTGCTGTCAGGAAGGCCGCCATCCGAGCCCTTGAGGTCTTTGAAGAATGCGACCCGCTTCATCATCTTGGCGCGGGGAAGGCCGGCGCGCGGCAGCGTTTCCATGGATACGTCTCCCTTGCTTGTACGATGGCTTGTTAGGAATTATTATTGGTCAAATGATCAATAGCGTCAAGGGCCGTCATTACGGTGTTTTTGACAGGTGTGGATGCGGAACTGGCGTGTGCGCTGCACAAAAGAGTGTGGGCCGTATCCGCGGCCGCAGCGCGGCGCGCTTTCGATGCGGAGTAGCGGAAAAACAAGGAGAGCGATGCCGTTCACTGTTTCCGTGTGCTGGCGAAAACATTTAAGAGTGCGCCATGGGGAAGACGTCGCCGAAGAATCCAGCAAATCCGGTCAAGACAACGCGTCGCCGCAACGCGACGCCAGTGCGCAAGCGAACGCGCCTCGATCCGGGCGAACGCAGCGGGCAAATCCTGCGCGGCGCGATCGCGTTCTTCGCCGAGCGCGGCTTCGGTGGGCAGACGCGCGAACTGGCGCAGCAACTCGGCATTTCGCAGGGGCTGCTCTATCGCTACTTCCCGACCAAGGAGTCCTTGATCGAACAGATCTACGAAGAGCTGTTCGTGAAGCGGTTCAAGCCCGAGTGGGATGTGCTGCTGACAGACCGTAGCGTCCCGCTGCTGCACCGTCTCACCGATTTCTATCGCGACTATTCGGAGATGCTCCACGACGACGAGTGGGGCCGCATCTACCTCTATTCCGGTCTCGGCGGTTCAACCATCGCGCGGCGCTTTGCGAGCCATGTGACGCAGAGCATCTTCACCCGCGTGATCGACGAGTTGCGTCATGAGTGCGGCGTGCCGGGCGTTGCCGCAAAGCCAATGACGGAGCCGGAAGCCGAATTGATGTGGGGTCTGCACGGCAGCATCTTCTACATCGGCATCCGTAAATCCGTGTATCGCGTCGAGCCGCCGCGCGACATCGCCGGCACCGTGCAGCGCATGGTCGAGAATTTCTACGACAATGGCCGCGAGTTGATGCGCAGTGGCTTACTCTTGAGGCGTGAATAGAGGCGCAACTTTTTCGACGTCATGGCCGGCATAGTCCGTCGAAGACGGGCGTAAACGCCCTGATGTCCCGGCCATCCACGTCTTTATGTCCAAGACAAGCAAGCACGGCGTGGATGCCCGCAATAAATGCGGGCATGACGCGGAGAGAGCGGGGCGCGGTCGCGCAGCACCTTTTTGTGTGTGCTACGCCGCCTGCGCGGTGACGCCGGCCGGCAACGGCAGCGGCTTGTTGGCGCTCTGCTTGGTCTCCACCGTCATGAAGATCATGTCGGTGTCGCCGATATTGGTGAGATCGTGCACCTTGACTTCGCCGGCGCCGTAGGTCTCGTGCCGCGTCTCGCCGGGCTGATAGGTGTATTCCACCGTGCTTCCGTCGTGCACATGCTGGCGACCGCGCCCACCGTTCACCGACGTCCAGAAGTAATCGAGCACATGCCGGTGGAAACCGATCCGCTCACCGGGCGCGAGTTTGATCATCCACACACGCAGCTTCTCGTTTTCGGACAGAAGCATCGAGCCGACGCAGGGATTGGGATTTTTCGCTTCGCGCGCAAACTCGGCCTGCAACTCCGCGGACCACGGCGCGTGATCCTTGGTGAGCGCTGCCTTGTCGGACATGGTCATCGCCATTGGCTTTCCCTCCAACAGTCTGTTGGTCCATAGTATAGCAAACGCGGCAGCGGGCGCGAAACCGTGCGCCCGCAATGCAGGACAGCAAAGCATGCAGCGCACGGCGCTGGTCATCGGCGGTTCCATGAGCGGGCTGCTCGCCGGCCTGATGCTGCGCCGCGCCGGCTGGACCGTGACGGTATTCGAGCGCGCGCAAGCCGAACTCGCCGGCCGCGGCGCCGGCATCGTCGCGCAGCCGTCGCTGCTCGCCACGCTCAAGCTGTTCGGCATTGGCAGCCATGATCTCGGCGTGATGGTGCAAAGCCGCCGCATCCTCGCGCGTGACGGCACCGTCACCGCGACGGGCGATTGCCCGCAGACGCTCACGGCCTGGGAGCGCGTCTATCGCATTCTGCGCGAGTTGTTCGGCGATGCTCATTATCGGCGCGGGAAAGGGCTCGTCGACTTCAGTCAGGACGCGGACGGCGTCACCGCGCGCTTTGCCGATGGCGAGACGCTGCGCGCCGATCTGCTGGTGGGCGCCGATGGTTTCCGCTCGACGGTGCGTGAGCATTGTGCGCCGGGGCTTCAGCCACGTTACGCCGGCTATGCCGCCTGGCGCGCGCTGGTGCCGGAGTCGAGCCTGCCGGCCGATGTGTTGCGCGATGTGTTTCCCTATATGGCGTTCGGTCTGCCGCCCGGCGAGCAATTTCTCGCCTATCCGGTGGCGGGCGATGACAACGATCTGCGGCCCGGCCATCGCCGGCTCAACGTGATCTGGTATCGGCCTGCCGACGAGACGACGGCGCTGCGCGATCTTCTGACCGATGCGCAAGGGAAGACGCATGCCTTGTCGATCCCGCCGCCGCTCATTCGCCCGCAGGTGATTGCGGAGATGAAGGATGCGGCCGAGCGGCTGCTGGCGCCGCAATTCCGTGCTGTCGTGCGGCTGATCGGAGAGCCGATCCTGCAGCCGATCTACGATCTGGTCGCGCCGCAGATGGCGTTCGGCCGGGTCGCGGTAATCGGCGATGCCGCATTCCTGATCCGGCCGCATGTGGGGGCCGGCGTATCCAAGGCCGCCGACGATGCGACTGTGCTGGCGCGTTCGCTCGACGGCCAGTCGGTCGAGGCCGGGCTCAGGCAATTTGCAGCGGAACGCTATCCGGTCGGCCTGCGGGCGGTGGAGCAGGCGCGCCATCTTGGCGCCTATCTGCAGGCAACGCGCACCGAGGAAGAGCAAAGCCGGGCGCAGCGCCACAGCACCGATGCGGCGGTGCTGGCGGAGACGGCGCTGGTCGACTTTCTTGATGCTTAATGCGTTTTCAAGCGAAGTGGGTCCCGGTTCGCGTGAAGAAAACGCGATAGATCAAAGGAGATACGCGCTGGCGCGGCTGCCTAAATCATCCGGGGAGTGCTAGATGCTGCGCCGCCGATCCTCCGGTGCGCCGCAAGCAAGTAGCCCCAGCAGGTAGCTATTGACCGTATCCGCACCCATCCTGATGGCCGTGGTGGCCATGTTCCTGTTCTCTTTCGCCGATTTCGCCCTCAAGCGCGCGGCCGATGAAGGCGTGAAGCCGTACCATTCGGTGATGGTGCAGGCGTGGTTCTTCTCCAGCTCGATGATCCTCTATGCGTATATCAGCGGGCAATTGGTGCCGGTGCCGGCGGCGCTGTGGGGTGCGGCGGCAGGATTGTGCATGGTGATAGGGTTCTCTGCCTTCACGCGCAGCCTGATCGGCGAGCCGGTCAGCATTCAGGCGCCGGTATTCCGGCTGAACTTCGTCATCGCCGCGACGGTCGGCTTCCTGTTTTTCGGCGAGGCGCTGACGCCGTTGAAAGGTCTCGCGCTGTGTCTGGCGTTGCTCGCGGTGTGGCTGCTGCTCGGCAATACCAGGGGCGCGATCAGCCGCCGCGCGCTAGCGCAGGTACTGGTCGCGACCGTCGCTGTCGGCCTCGCCAATGTGCTGCACAAATTCGGGCTGCGCGCGGGAGCTCTGCCGGAAACCCTGGTGGCGGCGCAAGCGTGTGTGTTTGTCAGCGTTGCCACATTGCAGACGCTGGTGATCGAAAAGAAGATCGCGCCACCGCGCGTCGCGTTCCGCTATCCGGTGGTTTGCGCCTATCTGTTCCTGATCGGATTCCTGACGCTGGTGCGTGGCCTCGCCGTCGGCGAAGCAAGCGTGCTGGTGCCGATCTCGCAGATGGGCTTCGTCGTCACCGCCATGCTCGGTATCACGCTGCTCGGTGAGAGAATAACGGCACGGAAAGTGGCGGGGCTTATCGCCGCGATCGCGTCGCTCGTCTCTTTCGCCTGGTAGATTTGCGCGCCGATTTTTTCGCCTTGGCGGATTTGCCGCGCTTCACCTTGCTCATGCGTTCGAGCACGGCGCACACGGCGGCCGTGTCTTCGTCGGGGTGATCCTTGATCGCCGCGCGATAGACCGGTTCGGTGGCGCGGAACACCGGCACCTTGACGCCGATTTCTTCCGCGAACGCGCCGATCACGTCCATGTCCTTTTTCCACACGGCATTCTTCATGGTGGCGGGCATGTACTGGCTGCGCACCATCATCGGGCCCCGGAGTTCGAACATGCGGTTCTGCCCCGCGCCGGCATTGGCGAGTTCGTAGACCAGTTGCGGATCGAGGCCGGCCTTGATGCCGAGCACCATGGCTTCGGCGGCGGCGACGTTGTGGATCGCGACCAGCAGGTTCGCGACATATTTCATCTTGCTGCCGTTGCCGAACGTGCCGAGATCGTAAACCTCGCGGCCGAAGGCGCGGAACATCGGCCGCAGCCGGCGGATGGTCGCGGTGTCACCGCTGGCATAGAAGATCAGGTCCTTGACCGCGGCCTGCGCGCCGGTGCCGCTCACCGTGCAGTCCAGCATCACATGGCCGGCCTTGCGCAGCACTTTCTCTGCGCGCTCCTTGTCGGCGACGGTGAAGGTCGAGGTTTCGATGACGACGCGCGGCGGCAGTTTGGCCGCCACGATCTCGCGCGTGACCGCGTCGAGCGCCTTCGGGCTCGGCAGGCTGACAAGCACGTCGCGGGCCTGCCGTGCCACATCGGCGGCGCTGGTGGCGATCTCGACGCCGGCTTTCGCGGCGGCGCGGCGCTTGGCGGAGAGGGGATCGAAGCCGATCACCCGCCAGCCGGCGGCAGCGAGGTTGCGCGCGAATGCGCCGCCCATGATGCCGAGGCCGATCACGCCCACCGTGCCGCGCTTGCGTGCCATTGCGTCGTCTCCTGCTGAATCGTCGTTGCTCATTCATCCGTGATCGCGATAGCGTTCACAAGCGATCTTCCGGAATGCCCGGTCTTCGTTGCTGCAACAGGAGAAACGCTTATGCCCCTAACGCTGGCTCAGGCGACGCAGATCGTCGACGCCGTTCTCGCCAAAGCACGCGCGCTCAAGCACATGCCGCAGACCGTGGTGGTGCTCGATAGCGGCGGCCATGTGGTGTGTGCGAAGCGGGAAGACGGCGCCGGCATCGTCCGGTTCGAGATTGCCTTCGGCAAGGCTCATGGCGCGCTCGGCATGGGCTGGGGCTCGCGCACCATGGTGGAGCGTGCAGCGCAAAATCCGAACTTCCTCACCGCCATCGCCGTGGCGAGCGGTGGGCGGCTGGTGCCCAATCCGGGCGGCGTGCTGATCCGTGATGCAGGCGGCGTGGTGCTCGGCGCTGTCGGAATTTCCGGCGACACCGGCGATAACGACGAGATCATCGCCGTGGCCGGGATCACGGCCGCGGGCCTGACGCCCGACCCCGGCGGCTCGGCCTGACGGCATGAGCGGTTGGCTGCCGTAACGCCTTCGCCCAGCGTTGATGGATGCGCATGACTTCCGCTTCGAGGCCGGCGAGAAACGGACGGGCTGTCTGTGACAGCGCCCGCCGCGTCGGGCGGATCACCACATAGTCGGTGTGAAGCGGCGGTCCGGCCAGCGGATTGACGGTGAGCTCGCCGCGGTC
>JBQCFU010000648.1:0-6095 GCA_051958775.1 Pseudolabrys sp. | reverse complement strand
GCTCACCGAATTTTTCGGGCAAGCCGTCGAAACGCTGGATGATGCGAAGGCTGCGATCGCTCACCTGCAACGGCGGGGACCTCAAATCGTGCTCGCGACCTCGTTGCAGCTTGCCGATACGCCGGCCGACAGGCTCGACGTTCGGGTGGCGGATGGCCCGCGCGTCGCGCGGGTGCGCACGCCGCTGCTGCCAGGCATTCTGCATGGCACCGGCGATCTGATCGCGGCGCTGTTCACCGCGCATTATCTGCGCAGCGGCAGTGCCGAACGCGCGGCGGAAGCGGCCGTGTCGTCGGTTTATGGTGTCATCGCCCGCACGCTGTCCGAAGGCCGCACGGAACTGGCGCTGGTCACGGCGCAGGACGAATTCATCGCGCCGTCGCATCGCTTCGTCGCGGAACCGGTGTGATGAGCTCCTGGTCCGCACAGCCGCCCATCGGTGGGATCACGGTGGAGGCGGTGCGCGCACTCGACATCGCTCTGAGCGACACGCCCTGGCGGTTCGAGCGGGAGCAGCGCGACGCCATCGACGCGCATTTCGAGCGCCTGCGCGAAACCAAGCCGGCATTGTGGAACGGAACGGTTTTGTTGTTCCGCGATTGTGCGATCGCCGGGGGCGTGCTTCGCGCCGAGGCTTTCCAGACCGACTATGCGAGCTTCCTGGCTTGGCTCGACGGTCTCGACGGCGGCGCGGAGACGGCGGCCGGTGTGCGCAACTGCTTCGCCTGTCCGGTGGTGGAGAGCCGGGACGGGGCATTCCTGCTCGGCGAGATGGCGCCGCATACCGCTAACGCCGGCAATATCTATTTTCCGTGCGGCACGCCCGATCTCGATGACATTGTCGACGGTCGCGTCGATCTCGACGGCAGCGTGGCGCGCGAACTCCGTGAGGAAACCGGGCTCGTGACGACCGATCTGGCGCCGGTGCCGGGCTGGACGGTGATCTCGGACGGCCCCTTTGTCGCGCTGCTGCGGCGCTTTCGCTCGGTTTTGCCGGCGGATACCTTGCGCGATACTGTTCGCGCGACGTTGCGCGCGGAACCTGATCCCGAATTGAGCGATATCGTGATGGTACGCGACCGTTCCGGCATCACCGATGCGATGCCGCCGTTCGTGCAGGCGTTTCTGACCCGGATGTTCGACAGGTGATTGATGGCCAAAAACGACAACAAGAACGATCTCGGCAAGAACGATGTCAAAGAAAAGAACGGCAAAGACGGCAAGGGTGACAAGAACGGCAACGGGACGAAAAGCCCGGCGGTGCCGTCTGCGATCATCGCTGATCTGGTCAAGCGTGTGCGCGTCGCGCAGCCCGATAAATTCCGTCTCGCCGATGTCGATGCGTCGGACAAGCTCGGCCTCGAACGCGACAAGGATCTGCTGAAAGATCTCGTCGCGGAGATCGCGCGCAAGCAGGAACTGCTCTACGCCGAAGGTCGGCGCGCGGTGCTGGTAATCCTGCAGGCGATGGATGCGGGCGGCAAGGACGGTACCATCGAGCGCGTGTTCTCCGGCATCAACCCGCAGGGCTGCCAGGTGCATTCGTTCAAGGCGCCGAGCGCGGAGGAACTGTCGCACGACTTTCTGTGGCGCACGACGGTTGCTTTGCCGCAGCGCGGGCATATCGGCGTGTTCAACCGCTCGTACTATGAAGAAGTGCTGGTGGTGCGCGTGCATCCCGAGATGCTGGAGCGGCAGGGGATCGACAGCGGTTCTGTCGACAAGAAATTCTGGGAGGATCGTTTCGAATCGATCCGTCGATTCGAGCAGCATCTGACGCGCAACGGCACCACGGTGCTGAAATTCCATCTGCGCATCTCGCTGGAGGAACAGCGCGAGCGTTTCCTCGAACGCCTGCGCAAGCCGGAGAAGCGCTGGAAGTTCTCCTTGGGCGACCTCGACGAGCGCAAGCTCTGGGATCGCTACATGGAGGCCTATGAGGCGGCGGTCCGCGCCACCTCGACGCCGGAGGCGCCCTGGCATGTGGTGCCGGCCGACCGGAAGTGGGCGGCTGCCGCTGCGATTGCGGCCGTGCTGCACGACACTCTGACCAGGATGGACCCGCAGCCCGGCCCGGTTCCGGCGAGTTCGCGCAAGGCCTATGAGGCGGCGGAACAGGCGCTGTTGGCCGAGGCGCCCAAAGGCGGGTCCAAAGACTGACCGGGGAGTGACCAAAGCGCGTTCCGGCGCAGCCTGGCGGCACCGCTTGCCAGGGGCGGGCGACCTCCGCTAGAAGAGGGCCCTTGCTGGCTTTTTAACCGCCGATTCACGCTCTTCGGCGAGGTTGGGCCGGCGATTATGAGGGTTTTGACGCAGATGACCTCGCGGCACGATATCCGCGCGATCGACCGGGGAGCCGTCCAGGCTCGGCCGGCTGCCGCCCTCATTCTGGGTTCGCTTCTGCTCCTTACCTGCCCCTGAGGGCCGGCCGGGCTGTTTGTGCCTGGGCACTCAGGGGGTCGAGCAAAAGACGAACCCAGTGAGCGCCCCATGATGATGGCGCAAAAAGCGAAGGACCCGATTCCAATGACTGCTTCTCCGAAGACCTCGTCGAACAAAGAACGAGTCGTCATCTTCGACACCACCTTGCGCGACGGCGAGCAGTGCCCCGGTGCGACCATGACGCACGAGGAAAAGCTCGAAGTCGCCGAACTGCTTGACAGCATGGGCGTCGACATCATCGAGGCCGGCTTCCCGATCGCCTCGGAAGGCGACTTCGCCGCCGTGCACGAGATCGCCAAGCGATCGAAGAATGCGGTGATCTGCGGTCTGTCGCGCGCGGCGCCGAAGGATATCGATCGCTGCGCCGAGGCCATCAAGCCGGCGAAGCGGCATCGCATCCATACCTTCCTGTCCACCTCGCCGGTGCACATGAAGTACAAGCTCCAGAAGGAGCCGCACGAGGTCTACGAGATGGTGATCGCGCAGGTCACCCGTGCGCGCAGCCACACCGACGACGTCGAATGGTCGTCGGAAGACGGCACGCGTACCGAGATCGACTTCTTGTGCCGCTGCGTCGAAGCGGCGATCAATGCGGGCGCGACGACCATCAATATTCCCGACACGGTTGGTTACACGACGCCGGAAGAGTATTTCAACCTGTTCAAGATGGTGCGCGAGCGCGTGCCGAATTCCGACAAGGCGGTGTTCTCGACCCATTGCCACAACGACCTCGGCATGGCCGTGGCCAATTCCATGGCCGGCATCATGGGCGGCGCGCGGCAGATCGAATGCACCATCAACGGCATCGGCGAGCGGGCGGGTAACGCCGCGCTCGAAGAAGTCGTGATGGCGATGCAGGTGCGCGGCGACAAGTTCCCGTTCGTCACCGGCATCGATGCGACGATGCTGACCCGCGCCTCGAAGCTCGTTGCTGCCGCGACCTCGTTCCCGGTGCAGTTCAACAAGGCGATCGTCGGCCGAAATGCCTTCGCGCATGAGAGCGGCATCCATCAGGACGGCATGCTCAAGAATGCGCAGACCTACGAGATCATGACGCCGGAATCCGTCGGCGTGAAACAGACTTCGCTGGTGATGGGCAAGCATTCGGGCCGCCACGCGTTCCAGCACAAGCTGAACGAACTCGGTTACGAACTCTCCGACAACCAGTTGCAGGATGCGTTCGTGCGCTTCAAGGCGCTCGCCGACCGCAAGAAGCAGATCTACGACGAGGACATCGAAGCGCTGGTCGATGAAGGGATCGCGACCGCGCACGACCGCATCAAGGTGCTGTCGCTGACGGTGATCGCCGGCACCATGGGGCCGCAATCGGCGACCCTGTCGCTCGATATCGACGGTAAGCATGTTAAGACGCAAACGACCGGAAACGGTCCGGTCGACGCGATCTTCAACGCGATCCACGCGCTGGTGCCGCACGACGCCAAGCTCGAACTGTACCAGGTGCATGCGGTGACCGAGGGCACCGACGCGCAGGCGGAAGTGTCGGTGCGTCTGTCGGAAGACGGCCGCGCGGTGACATCGAAGGGCGCCGATCCGGATACGCTTGTCGCTTCGGCGAAGGCCTATCTCGGTGCGCTCAACAAGCTGACGAGCCGCCGCGTGCGCGAACAGATCCCCGCCGGCGGGCGGCGAATCCATTCGACTGACGCCGGCTGAAGACACTTAAAAACACTCGCTGGGCAAAATGACGCACTGCCGCAGGAAACTGCGGCCGTTTGCGTTGATGCCCGTATTTTGACGGTCATTCGCCGCTTTCTGAACGGCGATGCATCTACATTGCCGAGAATTAATTGTGACCGAACCTTAACTTGAGAGCACGGCATCGCGATCTTCTACTCATCGCATTGTGTCTTGGCATTTCGCCATGCAGAGGAGAACGTCGATGCTGAAAACTGTTCTGGCCGGCACCACCGCGCTCGTGATTGCCGGCGCGAGCCTCGCTTACGCGCAGCAGCCGCCACGCGGTCCGCGTGGTGATCACTGGCGTCCGTCGGCGGAAGACATCAGCGCATTCACCGATGCGCGGATCGCCGGACTGAAGGCCGGCCTCAAGCTGACTCCCGATCAGGAGAAGAACTGGCCGGCGGTGGAGACCGCGCTGCGCGATCTTGCCAAGCAGCGGGCCGAGCGGGCGCAAGCGCGCGCCGATATGCGCGCCGCAGGACCGAAGGGCGATGCCAAAGCGGGCGACGCCAAATCGGGAGAGGCTAAGCCGGGTGACATGAAGGCTGGTGAGCAGCGCAATCCGATCGAGCGGCTGCGTCAGCGCGCCGACCGGATGACCGAAACCGGCACCGCGCTGAAGAAGCTCGCCGACGCGGCGGCGCCGCTCTACCAGAGCCTCAACGAGGGCCAGAAGCATCGCTTCATGATGCTGGCGCGCATCGGTGCCCGTGACGCCATGGGCCGCGGCTTCGAGCGGCATCGCCACGGCGGTCACGGCTGGCGCCATCATGGCCGGGGCGGCATGGGCGAAGGCATGGGCGAAGGCATGGGTCACGGCATGGGGCGTGGCATGGACCGCGGGATGGGTCCGGACGGTGGTTCCGGCGGCGGCCAGCGCCTCTGACAGGGACGGAGAGGGGGGCGGCCAGCTTGGCTCCCCGCCGCGCCGTCCCCTTTCACTCGCATCGGACCAAACGATGCGAATCCCAGACCGCCGGGCCCCCGCCCGGCGGTTCTTTTTTGATTTTGTCTGGCGAAACAAGCTGTTGGCAGGGGTGCGGCATGCTGGACAGGGCACAGGCGCTTTGCTAAACGACCGGCGCTGCACGGACTTCCGCGTGGCATGCGGGCGCATAGCTCAGTTGGTAGAGCAGCTGACTCTTAATCAGCGGGTCCCAGGTTCGAGCCCTGGTGCGCCCACCAAATTTCCCGCAGAAAAAACCGGCACTTGGTCCTTCGCGGCGTGGAACACGCCGTGAACATGGATCGCCGTGGGGCGCGCTCGCAAGCACTTGCAGGTGCGTTTTCTGCCTGGGTGCTCCTGCGAGCCAATCCCCGCACGCTTGAGTTGTCGATCGCCCTCATAAGCAGTGCTCTATGGCAGCCGTCCTGCGGCCTGATGACCGGTTGTGGAGTCGACATCGTGCGAACGATGCTGCGTCGGCGCGACGATGCGCTGTCGATCAAGCTGCGGCGCCATGCGACATCGCGTGCGCATCGACATGCGCATGTCGATCGCGCATGTCGCACGCACATGTCGAACGGTCTTCTCACCAAAGACGTCGAGGTGCGCGCGTGTCGCTGGCAGTTCATTATTTTTGCGCCGCACAACGCAGTGGATCGGATTTGCCGATGCGCAAATAAGCAAACATTGTTGGACAGTCCTGCAGCATCTTATGAGGATTGCATTGAGTTCCTTGCAAAACTCCAACGACGGCGGATGCGAATTGCAGCACGGTAAACGCCAGACATGAAGCCGGCGCCGTTCGAATATCTGCGTGTTCATTCGATCGACGACGCACTTGCCGCGCTCGCGGAGCATGATGACGCGCGGATTTTGGCAGGCGGACAAAGCCTGGTGCCGATGATGAATTTTCGGCTGGCGTCGCCGAGCCTGCTGATCGACATCAATCGCATATCGGACCTTGCGCGCATCGACGCGACACCGACCGGGCTGACGCTCGGTGCAT
>JBQCFU010000647.1:0-5720 GCA_051958775.1 Pseudolabrys sp. | reverse complement strand
CGCGCCGGCCTGCTGTATCCCGTCAGGCGGGACGCCAGACCATGCGGTTCACAGGACGGCCCGAGGTCGGATTGACGTCCTCGCCATCATCGCGAAACCCGTGCTTCGTGTAGAAGCGGATGGCGCGGGCATTGTCCTTGTTGACGAGGAGATCGAGCCCGGTGGGCGAGATGGCACGCGCCGCATCGAGCAGCAGCGCGGCAATGCCGTCGCCCCAGGCGTCGGGGGCGACGACGATCTGGTCGAGATAGCGGGTCTTGGGATCGACGGTGACGAAACCCGTCAGGACGTCGTCACGGTGGGCAACGACGATCTGCGCCGTGGGCACCAGTTCGTCGCGCCAGCGTTTGTGCCACCAGTCGAGACGTGCGGCGAAGTCGATGTGCGGCATCGTCGCCCGCCAGCTTCGCAGCCACAGATCGATGGCGGCGTCTTCGTCGGAGGGCCGATAAGGCCGCAACGTCGGGGCAAGTGTCCGGGGTTCGCGGCTCACCGCTCGGTCAGCTTCAGCTCGATGCGGCGGTTGCGCCGGAAGGCTTCCTCGGTCCGGTCGGTGTCGATCGGCTGGAATTCGCCGAACGCGGCCGCGACGAGCCGCTGCGGCGACACGCCCTTGCTGACGAGATAACGCACCACGGCGATGGCGCGAGCGGCGGAGAGTTCGTAGTTCGACTTGAACTGCGGGCTCGAGATCGGCCGTATGTCGGTGTGGCCGTCGACGCGCATCACCCAGGCGATCTCCGGCGGAATCTGCTTTTCGAGTTCGAGCAGCGCGGTGGCGATCTTGTCGATCTCCGCGCTGCCTTCCGGCAGCAGGTCGGCCTTGCCGGTGTCGAAGAACACTTCCGACTGGAACACGAAGCGGTCGCCGACGATGCGGATGTCAGGACGATTGCCGAGAATGGCGCGCAGCCGTCCGAAGAATTCGGAGCGATAGCGCGACAGTTCCTGCACGCGCTGCGCCAGCGCCACGTTGAGCCGCTGGCCGAGATCGGCGATGCGGTTCTGCGATTCCTTGTCCTTCTTCTCGCTGGCGTCGAGCGCTTCTTCGAGCGCAGCGAGTTGACGGCGCAGCGCGGCAATCTGCAGGTTGAGTGCTTCGACCTGCGCCAGCGCGCGCTGCGACAGGTTCTTTTCCTTGTCGAGGTCGGAGGTCAGCGAGCCGATCCGGCTCTGCGCGGCGTCTGCGCCGGCACCGGCACCCTGCAACTGGCTGGTGAGCTTGTCGCGCTCGCCCTGCGACGCGGCGAGGCTGGCGCGCAGCTGCGCGAGCTGATCCTCCAGCGACACCTTGCCGGACTTCTCCATCGCCAGAAGATCGGTGAGCTGCGCGATCTGCGCGTTGAGCCGCTGCAGCGCCGTGTCCTTGCCGGCGACTTCCTGCTGCAGATAGAACTGCACCACGACGAACACCGTGAGCAGGAAGATGATGCCGAGGATCAGGGTCGACAGCGCGTCGACGAAGCCCGGCCAGTAGTTCATGCTTTCAGCGCGGCGGCCGCGGGCAAGAGCCATGATGTTCTCCTGGCGCTAGAGCAGGAAATGCCTCAGCGCTGCTTGGTCGACTCGCGGGCGAGGATTTCCAGCAGGCGGCGGATCTCGCGGTTCTGATCGCCTTGCGATTCCACCCAGTCGCGGATGATCTGCTGTTCCGAACGCATGTGATTGACGAGGCCCTGGATCGCCTCGGCCAGATTGGCCATGGCGTTGGTCGCGACCTTGCCAGAGCCGGTCTCGTGGATCGATTCTCGCAGACGCTCGATGGCGGTGCGCATGTCGGCCGGCGCGGCGACGCCCTCGACGCCGTGATCGTAGACCGTGGTGGAGAGCCAGTCTTCCAGTTCGGTGTAGAAGCGGTTCTGCGCCTGGCTCGATTGCAGATCGAGGAAGCCGAGCACCAGCGAGCCGGCGAGGCCGAACAGCGAGGATGAAAACGAAATGCCCATGCCCGAGAGCGGCGCGGCGAGGCCGTCGCGCAGGCTGTCGAAAAGCGACGCGCCGTCGCCGCCGGGCTTCAGCGTCTGGATGACGTTGCCGACCGAACTCACGGTTTCGATCAGGCCCCAGAAGGTGCCGAGCAGGCCGAGGAACACGAGCAGGCCGGTCATGTAGCGCGAAATGTCGCGCGCTTCGTCGAGGCGGGTGGCGATCGAATCGAGGATGCCGCGCATCAGCTGCGCCGACAGCGCCATGCGGCCCATGCGGCCGCCGAGGATCGCCGCCATCGGCGCGAGCAGCACCGGCGGACGGGCGACCGCAATGCCGGGATCGGCGAGGCGGAAATTATTGACCCAGGAGATTTCCGGATAGAGCCGCAGCACCTGCCGGAACGACAGGATGATGCCGATCGCCAGCACGCCGAGGATCAGGCCGTTGAGGCCGGGGTTCGACATGAAAGCGGCGGCGACCTGCTTGTACAGGACGAAGCCGATCAGGCCGCAGAGGATGACGAACACCAGCATCCGGAACAGATAGATGCGGGGAGACGAGAGTTTGAGCGGATCGTAGTCTTTCGCCATCGGTCCGGGCATCGCTCTGTGAAGGGGGCCGACTCACAATATGGCACAGCTATGACATTTGGAAAAATGCCATGCCCGCGGCGGCGCCCCCGGCCATCAAACTCTGGAATGCGTTGAAATTGCGGAGGTGCTGGGCGAAATCAGCGCGCGCCTTTGAGCACCTTCACCATCTGCCGCAGCACTGTGTCATTGCCGGCAGCGATGTCGCTGTTGAGATAGGACGCATCCTTGCCGACCATGTCGGTGACGAAGCCGCCGGCCTCGCGCACCATCACCAGCCCCGCCGCGATATCCCACGGGTGCAGGTTCCGCTCCCAGTATCCGTCGAAACGGCCGGCTGCGACCCAGGCGAGATCGAGCGCGGCAGCGCCAAACCGGCGCAGGCCCGCGACCTCGGCTTGCATCGCCGCGGTCTCCTGGGTACCGAGGGTGAGATCGCCGCGGCCGTAATGCGGGAGGCCGCAGGTGATGACGCAGTCATGCAGACGCTTGCGCACCGCGACACGGATGCGCTGCTCGTTGAGGAATGCACCCTTGCCGCGTTCGGCGACGAACAGATCGTCGGTCGCCGGATTATAGATCACACCGGCCACGACGACACCGTCGCGCGCGAGCGCGATCGAGATCGCGAAATGCGGAATACCGTGCAGGAAATTGGTGGTGCCGTCGAGCGGATCGACCACCCAGACATGACTCTTGTCGGTCCCGGGGCGTTCGCCACCTTCCTCGCCGAGGAAGCCATATCCCGGTCGCGCCTTGTTCAATTCGGCATAGATCGTTTCTTCGGCCTTGCGGTCGGCAGCGCTGACGAAATTCGCCGGCCCCTTGAGCGAGACCTGCAGTTTTTCGACTTCGCCGAAATCGCGTTTCAGCGCCCGGCCGGCCTTGCGGGCGGCAGCGATCATCACATTGAGAAGTGCGGAATGGAGCATGACGGCGTCGATCTGCCCGCAGCCCGGCGCTGCGTCAAGGGTGTGTCACTGGCGCGGGCTGTTCTTGTAATATTCGAGCCAGGTGGCGGCAGCTTTTTCCGCCTCGCCGCGCACTTGAGGGGTTTGCTTGGCGGCATATTCGTCGAGGGCCGGGTCGCTGACCCCGCCGGCCCGGGCGGCAAGGTGCCATTTCACTGCCTGAACGGGGTCGACCTTGATGCCGCGGCCCATGACATAAATATGGGCGAGGCGGTTCTGAGCCACGGGATTGCCCATCCGGGAAGCCCGTGTCAGCAGGGCGATGGCATTGGCCTCGTTTTTGGCCGTGCCGGTACCATTGAACTGGGCGATCGCGAACTCGACCATGGCATCGGGATAGTCCGCGACGGAGGCCTGCTGCATCAGCCGCATCGCCTCGTTGACGTCCTTCTTCACCCCGTGGCCTTCGCGATACATCAGCGCCAGGGCGTATTGGGCGTCCGACAGCCCGGCTTTTGAGGCCATGGTCAGATAATCGATGGCAAGCTTGAGGTTGCCCTGCGGCTCGAGATTGGCGAGGCCGAGATTGTACGCGGCGCTCGGCTGGCCGAGCTTGGCGGCCTCGGCAAACAGCCGCATTGCTTCGTTGCGGTCGCGTGGTCCGGCCCGGCCGTCGAGCCGGAATGTGCCGAGCGCATACAGCGCCTCGCGGTCGCCGCGGTCGGCGGCGAGTTTGTACCATTCGGCCGCCTTCGTATCGTCGCGCGAAACGCCCTGACCGCGGGCATACATTTCGCCGAGCAATGCCATCGCCTTGGCGTCGCCGGTCTCGGCGCGCTTGGTCGCATCGTTGAGAGCGGTGAGGAAATAGCCGCGCTGATAGGCGGAATAGGTCGTTTCCGGAGACGGCACGGCCTCGGCCGTGGGCTTGTCCGGTGCCGGCTCCGGCGTTTTTGCCGCGGGAGCGGATTTTCCCGCCGGTGCCTGTTGCGCCACGGCAGTGGCGGGCGCACATGCCAGCAAGGCGAGCGCCATCAGGCCGGCGTACTTCGTCATGGATGTCACGGCGTCGGCTCCGCGATCGCCAGATCGGCCGTTGCGGCGGCAAGCGCGGCTCGCGGCGCGGTGACCCAGATCGCCGGGTCGAGGGCGATGAAATCGGCGCCCGCCGCGACCAGTGGGGCAATCTCGTCGGGCGAGCCGGCATAGCCGACGCACGGCGCCTCGAACACGTCCGCCCACCAGGCGATCCGCTCCAGCATCGCCTCGCGCGCGGGGCGGCGGCCTTCGGCGTCAGGTTCGCCGAACATCACATAGTCTGCGCCGGCTTCAGCGACCGACATCGCCTCGTGGCGGGTCGGTAGACCGCCAGCACCGGCAATCCTGTCCGGCTTGAGCACGCCGAGTGCATCGGCAAACAGCTCCACATCGGCAATGTGCGCGCCGTCGGCGCCGGCACGGGCCACCAGCGCGGCATGGCCGGCGAGCAGCAGTGCCGCGCCGCCTGCCTGCACCGGCTTCGCCACCGTTTTCACCCGGTTGATCAGTTCGCGCTCCCCGGCGTCGCCGAGCGGCACGATCACCGCCGCGACGTCGGCGGATTCCATCGCCTCGGCGAGATTGCGCGCGAGCAGGTCCGCCGCGCCATCGAGGGGCGGCGTCATCAGCATCAACCGGGGTTGCGGACGGGGAGGGGGAGCGGATTTCGAAGCACTGGCCATGATCATCGCATGGTAGCGCAATCGGACGGAATGAGGGCAGTCCGCCTGTGGGTTAGTGAATGCCGAATTGCCGCGGATCGGTTGTGCGTCTCCTCCGTTCATCCCTGAGGAATGAGCGGAGGAGAGCGCGCGCTTCAGCCGAGATCTATCCCTAGCGGCCGGCGTTGGCGATGCGCAGCGGCTGGTTGGATTTGCCTGAGCCAGCAGCGGTGCGCTTGCGCGACGTGGCCTTCGATCCCTTGGTCTTCTGCGCCGCCAGCTGCAGCGTGGTCGCTTCCGGCCGCATGATCTTCAGCTTGTCGTTGCTCGCGGTGCGGGTCTGCTTGCTGTGGGTCGAGCCTTTGCTCGCCGGCTTGACATCGATCACCGCCATCATCCGCTTGCCGTCGTGGCTGGACTTGACCGCAACCCGTTCCGGAGTTTCGGCGGTACGGGCCACCAGCTCGGGCTTCGCCTCATGCTTGAGCTCGTGCTTGCGATGGCGCGCCGGTGTGGCGTCGGCAACCACCGGCTCGTCGCCGCGGGTGGCCGGATTGGGCGGGGGCATCGGAATTTCCGACGGACCGTTC
>JBQCFU010000646.1:0-5695 GCA_051958775.1 Pseudolabrys sp. | reverse complement strand
GGCGCGTAGGAGGTGTTCTTCACCTTGGTGAAGGGCTTGCTCCAGGTCAGCTGCTTGGCCTGTTCGCGCCAGAAGCCGTCTGGGTCTTTCACCGAGGCCGCATACATCTCCTTGTACTTGGCCTGGTTGATAAAGGCCCTGGACTTCCAGTCCGCCGAAACCTCGTACACCTTGTCCGACATCGCTTTCTCCCTGCTCACGCCGTCGACTCGCGCCAGTCCCAAATCCTGCCCTGAGACCCGCGCCGATCCGGCCTGCGGCTGCCATTCCCGCCCATTATGCGCCGCCGCTTTGACCACGGACAAGGCGCGCCGGTGTCCCACTTTGGTGGGGCCGCCATGGCGGACCAGCGGATAGCATCTGCCATGTCTTTATCGTGATCGGAACCCCCGGCCGCCTTTGCGCATTGGCCCGGCACCGCCGCTGGCGGACGAGCGAACTGATGGCAGAGCAGGTAGCCCAATCCGGACCGACATTGTCGACGAGTGCGCGACGCGCGGCACAACGCGCCGGGCTCACCATTGTCGGCCGGGATGATCTGACATTGTCCCGCCGCCGGCGCGGCACCGCCTTTGGGTATGTGGATGCCAAGGGCCGTGCCATTGCCACGGGGCCGGTGCTGCGGCGACTGAAGCGGCTCGCCATGCCGCCGGCCTATGAAGATGTGCGCTACGCCGCCGATCCCACGGCGCATCTGCAGGCGATCGGCCGCGATGCCGCCGGGCGCTGGCAATACCGCTACCATCCCGACTGGGAGCGCGTGCGCGAATTGCGCAAGGCGAAGCGGCTTGCGCGCCTCGTCGATGCCTTGCCGCGCATCCGCCGCGCGGTGGCGCGGCAACTCGCGTTACGCGAGCCGACGCGCGAATTCGCGCTCGCTGCCGTAATCGAGCTGGTCGCCCGCACCGCGATCCGTCCGGGTCACGAAGCCTATGCGAAAATCCGCGGCACGCGCGGCGCGACGACGCTGCTGAAGTCCAATGTCGCGGTCAGCGGCGATTGCGCGATCCTGACGTTCAAGGGAAAGGGCGGCAAACGCATTCAGAAAGAATGCCGTGCGGCGCGCCTCGTCCATGCCGTGAAGCTGTTGCAGAAATTGCCCGGCAACCGGCTGTTTCAATATCGCGACGAGAGCGGCGCTCTCTGCCGCGTCAGCGCCACCCAGGTGAATGCCTATCTGCGCGAGATCGCCGGCACCAACATCTCGCTGAAGGATCTACGCACACTCCTCGCGTCGGCGGCGGTGATGGAATCGCTGGCGCGGGTCACGCCGGCACCGAGCGCTCGCGCGCGCAAGCGGCAGGTGCTGGAGGCGGTGCGGGCGGCCGCCGATGAACTCGCCAACACGCCGGCGATCTGCCGCCGCAGCTATGTGCATGAGACGGTGGTGACGGCGTTCGAGAAAGGTCTGCTGGAGCGCTTCGCGGCCACGCTGAAAAGCTGCCGCTCGCCCGCGGCGCGGGAAACGGCGCTGGCGCAGGTGGTCGCGACGGCCGCGCTCTGACGCGCGCAGGGGAGGGCCACGCACCAATCCGCGCGACCGTCGCCGACTATCGCTTCCGGACAGGCTCAAGCTCCGGCGACCAGTGCAGCGCTGTTGAAAGCGCACGCCGATCGGCTACGGGCTTGGGCAATGTCGGAAGGTGCGCGGCCAGAACCGCGCCGAACCGGTGAGATGGTGTCGCTTGCCGCGAAGTCAAGAGCTGGCGTGACGCGCGCTTGTGGACCCAGCTTACGGGTCCAGATTACGGGCCCCATGCGCCGACGATGGCGCCGATCATCACCAGCACGACGAGCCAGTGCGCGGCGTCGATCACGGTCAGCGCCGCGCGTCGGCCGGCATAGACGTTATTGACGGCCATGGTGGTCAGCACCAGACCGAACCAACAGAACGCGCCGGAGATCGCCCCGGCGCGCGCATAGAACAGATTACCGTGGGTCATGATGCCGTAGAGCGTCATGCCCATCAGGAATTCAGCGACGAACGACAGCACGAACGGCAGCGCCTTGCGCCACGCGGGCTGCGCCGCCAGCTCCGCCTTGTGCTGCTCCACGGTTTTGACCTGCGCGGCGAGCCAGCGCGGCGCCAGCAGCGTGTAGTAAACGGCGCCGAACAGCCACGCGACGATGGCGGCGATCAGGATGCCGGTCATGCTGTGCGGCTGCATCATGGCGTCAGGCCTTCACGCCGCCCATCTTGCAGAGCAGCTTCCATTCCGCGTCGGTAACCGGTTGCACCGACAGTCGCGAATATTTCAGCAGCGCCATGTCCTTCAGCTTCGGCTCGTCCTTGATGACGGCAAGGGACACCGGTTTCGCCAGCGGCTCGTCGGCGACCACGTCGACGACCACCCACGGATCGCCGGCTTTCGCCGTCGGATCGGGATAGTGCTCGCGGGCGATGTGGACGATGCCGACGATCTCCTTGCCGATATTGGAGTGATAGAAGAAGGCGCGGTCGCCCTTCTTCATCTTCATCAGGTTCAGCTTGGCGGTGTGGTTGCGCACGCCGGACCAGGCTTCGCCCTTCGCGCCCTTCTTGACCTGCTGCTCCCACGACCAGGCGTCTGGTTCGGATTTCATCAGCCAGTAGGCCATCTAGTCCTCCGCACGGAACGGCCGCGTCATCAGCGCCTCGATGGCCTGATCGACGCTCAGGGATTGATCGAGCACCGCGGCGACGGCCTCGGCGATCGGCATTTCGATCTGCTGCGCGCGCGCCATCGCCACCAGCACCGGCGCGGTGAGCGCGCCTTCGGCGAGCACACCACCATGCACGGCTTCGCCGCGCCCGAGCGCGAGACCGAGCGCATAGTTGCGCGACTGCGGACTGGAGCAGGTGAGCACGAGATCGCCGAGACCGGACAGGCCGGTCAGCGTTTCGCCGCGCGCGCCGAAGGCGCGGCCGAAGCGGAACAGCTCGGCGAAGCCGCGCGTCGTCAGCGCGGCGGTGGCGCTGGCGCCAAGGCCGCGGCCGGTGACGATGCCGGCGGCGATCGCCAGCACGTTCTTTGCCGCGCCGCCGATCTCGACGCCGCGCACATCGGTCGAGTGATAGGGGCGGAAGCTCGACGAGCCGAGCGCGCGCGCCAGGGTTTCGGCAAGGCCCGGCTCGCGCGCGGCGAGCGTCACGGCGGTCGGCAGGCCGCGCGCCACATCGCTGGCGAAGCTCGGTCCCGACAGGATCGCCGGCAGCGCCGTTTGCGCGCCCTCTGCGATCACTTCGGTCATGAAACGCTCGGTGCCGCGCTCGATGCCCTTGGCGCAGGCAACCACCGGCGTGCCGGAGGGAATGATGTCGTGCAGTGCGCTCGTCGTCTCGCGCACCGCCTGTGCCGGCACCACCAGCAGGATCGCATCGACGGTGGCCGCCGTTTTGAGATCGGTGGTGACGCGCACCGCGTCGTCGAGTTTGACGCCGGGCAGCCGCGGGCTTTCGCGCCGCTCGCCGATCCGACGTACTGCGTCGGCGCTGCGGCCCCAGAGAACGACGTCGCGGCCGGCGCGCGCCGCGACATTGGCGAGCGCCGTGCCCCAGGCGCCGGCGCCGAGCACTCCTACCGATTGAATATGGGTCGGTGCGCTCATCGTCGCGGCATCGTCCGGTACTGGCCCGCGGTTTTCAGGCCGGTGACTTCGTTGAGCGGCCAGCGGGCGCGCGGCGCGACATCGAGCGGGTCGACGAAGCCGCGTGCGAGACGCTCGGCGCCGGCCCAGGCGATCATCGCGCCGTTGTCGGTGCACAGTTCGACCGGCGGCACCACCAGCACGGTGCCGACTTCGAAGGCGAGGCGGTGCAGCGTCTTGCGGATCGCCTGATTGGCGGCGACGCCGCCGGCGGCAACCAGCGCGGTCGGCGCGCCGAAGCGCGCGCGGAACAGGCGGAGCCCGGCGCGCAGCCGGTCGAGCACCACTTCGACCACGGCCTGCTGGAACGAGGCGCAGAGATCCGCGACGTCCTGATCGGTCAGCGGCGCGATCTTCTCCGCTTCGAGCCGCAGTGCGGTTTTCAATCCGGAGAAGGAAAAGTCCGCATCGTTGCGGCCGAACATCGGCCGCGGCAGCGCGAAGCGTTCGGGATTGCCGCGCAGCGCTTCCTTCTCCACCTGCGGCCCGCCCGGATAACCGAGGCCGAGCAGCTTCGCCGTCTTGTCGAAGGCTTCGCCGATCGCGTCGTCGAGCGTGGTGCCGATGCGTTCGTATTCGCCGACGCCGCGCACCGCGACCACCTGCGTGTGGCCGCCGGAGGCAAGGAACAGGCAGAACGGAAACGGCGTGTTGTCGGTGAGCCGCGCGGTGAGTGCGTGCGCCTCGAGATGATTGACGCTGATCAGCGGCTTCTCGTTGACCAGCGCGATCGCTTTCGCGGTGGTGAGCCCGACGATCACGCCGCCGATCAGTCCGGGTCCGGACGCGGCGGCGATGCCGTCGAGCTTGTCGAAGCTCATCTTCGCCTCGCTCATGGCGTTGCCGATGATGTGGTCGAGCGCTTCAACATGGGCGCGCGCGGCGATTTCCGGCACCACGCCGCCGAACGCGGCGTGCTCGTTGACTTGCGACAGCACCACATTGGACAGGATGCGGCCGCGCCCGTCCTCGTGGCGCTCCACCACCGCGGCGGCGGTCTCGTCACAGGTGGATTCGATGCCGAGGACAATCATTGGGCCGTCCGGTTGGTGAAGTTCGTCAGCAGAACGCGAGGGTTAGGTGGTGTCGGTCTTTTGCCGTACAACGGCGGAACATGCCCTTGTGGGTATCATTGCGGGGTCCGCCGGCGCAATCCCGGGCCGCGCCGTCGCGTCGAACGACTGAGAGGGAACGTCCTGCGGATTCTGGTGACCCGGCCCGAGCCTGATAACGCCCGCACCGCCGCGGCGCTGCGGGCGCGCGGGCACGCGCCGCTGCTGGCGCCGCTGCTGCGGGTCGAGCCGGTCGCGGCGGAGATCGGTGCCGGGCCGTTCGCGGCGGTGCTGATCACCAGCGCCAACGCGTTGCGGGCGCTGGCAACACATCCGGCGCGGGCGCGCGTCACCGCGCTGCCGGCGTTCGCGGTCGGCGAAGCGACCGCGGCTGCGGCGCGGGAAGCGGGTTTTTCATCGGTCGAAGCCGCCGAAGGCGATGCGGCCTCGCTGGTCCGGCTGGTGCGCGCGCGGTTTGGCCCTCGCTGCGCGCCGCTTCTCTATCTGGCGGGGGCGGACCGTGCCGCCGATCTTGGCGCGGCGCTGGCGCAGGATGGCATCGCCGTGACTTTGGCGGTCATTTATCGCGCGCTGCTGCAGCCGCTGACGGCCGACGCCCGGGCGGAACTCGCCGCCGGCCGGATCGATCTCGTTCTGCATTATTCCCGGCGCAGTGCGCGGCAGTATCTCGCGGCGGCGGCGGAAGCCGGCCTGCTGCCGCAGGCGCTGCACCCCGTGCATCATTGTCTGGCAGAGCCGGTCGCGGCGGTGCTGCGCGAGGCCGGGGCGAACACCGTCGAGGTCGCGGCGCAGCCGGACGAGAAGCATCTCCTGTTGCTGCTGGCGTGAGGGGCGGTTGCCGGACCCCCAACCCCGGGGTTATGCCCTAGGGCGCGATCCGGAAAAGCGGATCATGCCTCGACAATTAAAGTGCGGGCCGCAGGCGATCCAATTTCAGCAAATCCGACTTTGGAAGGCGGGACAGGAGAGAGCGATGGCCGACGACAAGCCCGCTG
>JBQCFU010000645.1:0-8275 GCA_051958775.1 Pseudolabrys sp. | reverse complement strand
TGGAGCCGGCCACCGGGACCGGAGAGCGCTCCGTATTTGAGCGCATTGGTAGAGCTTTCGTGCAAAATCAGGGCAAGGCTCATTGCCGTGTTTTCACCCAACTCCACCGCGGGACCTCGGGCGATGATGCGTGCATCCGCGGCGTCGCCTTTATCATCGTTGTAGGGTCGCAAGATCGTTCCGACCAGGGATTCAAGGGTCGTGTGATGCAAGCGTTCCTTCACCATGCCGAGTGTGCCCGGCCGGACCAGCTCTTTCGCTTCGATCAGCGCGCGCAGGCGTCCGCGCAATGATGTCGACATGTCTTGAGCCGTTTTGGCCGAGCGCGCGCTCAATGCGATCATGCCGTCCATCACCGCAAGCAGATTCTTGACGCGGTGATTCATTTCACGGAGCAGCAGACGTTCGTGATCTTCGGCTTCTTTCCGGTCGGTGATGTCGACGGCAACGCCGGAGAAGCGGCGATTGCGGCCATTGCCTTCGTCGGTATATTTTGCCCGCACGTCGATCCAGCGCAGAGTGCCATCATTCGCGCGGATACGATACTCGTCTGTAAACGGCGTTCCGGCTTCCAGGCAGCGCGCACTAGCCGCCTCGATCCGATCGATGTCATCGGCATGTACGGCCGCAAGATGATCAGCGAAAACGAAATTATCGCGAGGCGCACTCGTGTCCTGCGAGAACATCGTCCCGAACCGGTCGTCGAAATGCAGGACGTTGGCGTCGATATTCCAGTCGAACGTGCCGATCATGCCGGACGCGCCAAGGGCGCGGGCAAGCCGGTCCTGCGCCCGAGTTAGTTCGCTCTGCGAGAGCACCCGGTCTGTCGTTTCACTAACAATGCAAAGAACGCCGTCGACTTTGCCGGCATCGTCGCGGATCGCCGAATAGGAGATGTCGAAATATGCGGTTTCCGGATATCCGTGACGCTCGATATAAAACGGTCTGTCCTTGGCAGCGATCGTTTCGCCGGTCTCTCGAACACTTCTCAGCAACGGCTCAAGATCACTCCAAAGCTCCGCCCAGTTTTCGCGGGCTGGTCGTCCGAATGCGCTCGGGTGTTTGTTGCCGATCGTCGGCGCATAAGCATCATTGTAAAGCGCGATGTAGTCAGGTCCCCAGAAGATCACGATCTGGGCTTTTGCCGGCTGGATGAGCCGCATCGTCGCCTTGAGATGGTCCGGCCAAGCAGAGAAAGGCCCGAGCTCGCTGATCGGCCAATCAAGTTGGCGGATAAGCGATGCGACTTCTCCCTTCTGCAGGGTAGAAAACTCGCCCGACACAGAACTGGTACCTTTCTTCCGTTCACGCCACATCGGCCGGTACACGGTCGTTTCTGCCTCTGCGGCGGAGGTCAGACGGTAGTTTGGCAGTATCTGGTGGGCAGATGGTTAAGTCAAATGATAGCGGTGGGATGGCTTCAAAAGCCGTGAACTGCGCGGCGACCCTTGGCGGCCTTGCGGATGGTATCGGCTTTGGGAATTGCGATGCGCATGGATCGCCACGACGCATTTGCCAAAGATGGTTACATTTCCATTTTTGTTTGGGCCTCTCGTGATGCTCCTGCAAAGAGCATTCGTGCCATCTGTGAGACTTTGGCGTATTTCACTCCGAGAGGGTGGGAATATCCGGTGAGTATTGTGATGACCGCGGCAGCCAGAGATTGCTGCGATGAAACGACGCTGCGGCGAAACCGTGAATTCGAAAGAAAGCTCCGCCGGGGCTGCCCCAAGCAAACGCGCCTGGGTCCACACGGTTCCGAACCCGTGACCGGATAATTTCGCCTTTCGATCACGTGGTCGGGTGCTTGCCTGCCGCCGGAGGCAGTCCTGGTCTCCTCATCATGCTTCGGCTGCGGCTGATTCTGGCGATGATCGATAGGCTGGCGATGGCTGGTGCTCTGACCCGCGGTTGAGCGCCTTTGAGCCGATTGGTAAAGAACACCCGGGTGCCACGCTTCAAAAAATTCGAGGACCATGGAATGCAGACCATTGCCGGAGACCAGCACCAGGATATTCGTGAGGCGGTGCGGGCGTTGTGCGCAGAATTTCCGGCCGAATATCACCGTAAAATCGACGAGCGGCGCGGCTATCCGGAAGAGTTTGTCGACGCGCTGACCAAAGCCGGCTGGATGGCGGCGCTGATCCCGGAGGAGTATGGCGGCTCCGGGCTCGGTCTGACCGAGGCGTCGATCATCATGGAAGAGATCAACCGGGCCGGCGGCAACTCCGGTGCCTGCCACGGGCAGATGTACAACATGAATACGCTGATCCGGCACGGTTCGGAGGAACAGCGCAAGCGCTATTTGCCGAAGATCGCCACCGGCGAACTGCGGCTGCAGTCCATGGGTGTCACCGAGCCGACCACCGGCACCGACACCACCAAGATCAAGACCACAGCGGTGAAGAAGGGCGATCGCTATGTCATCAACGGACAGAAGGTCTGGATTTCGCGGATTCAGCATTCCGACCTGATGATCCTTCTGGCGCGGACCACGCCGATTGACCAGGTGAAGAAGAAATCGGAAGGGTTGTCGATTTTTCTGGTCGATCTGAAAGAGGCGATCGGCAAAGGCATGACCGTGCGGCCGATCCTCAACATGGTCAATCACGAGACCAATGAACTGTTCTTCGACAACCTCGAGATTCCGGCGGAGAACCTGATCGGAGAGGAAGGGCAGGGTTTCAAATACATCCTTACCGGACTGAATGCCGAGCGCACGCTGATCGCCGCCGAGTGTATCGGCGACGGCTATTGGTTCGTCGACAAGGTTTCGGCTTACGCGAAAGAGCGCATCGTGTTTGGCCGGCCGATCGGCCAGAACCAGGGCGTGCAATTCCCCATTGCCGAAAGCTTCATCGAGGTGGAGGCCGCGAACCTGATGCGGTTCGAAGCGTGTCGTCTTTACGATGCGCATCTTCCGTGCGGTGCGCAGGCCAATATGGCGAAATATCTCGCCGCCAAGGCGTCATGGGAAGCGGCGAATGCCTGTATCCAATTCCATGGCGGTTTTGGTTTTGCCTCCGAATACGACGTCGAACGCAAATTCCGCGAGACGCGGCTCTACCAGGTGGCGCCGATCTCCACCAATCTGATTCTGAGTTACGTCGCCGAGCACATCCTCGGCCTGCCACGCTCGTTTTGAGTTGAGAGAATTCGCATGTCCGGGACGACACTGTCATCTGCCGATCTTGACACATTCCGCGGCTGGATTGGCCGCGAGGAGCAGGCAAGCGACGTGGTCGTCGCTGATCTCGTGCGCAAATTCCATGCAACGTTTGACGCGCCGACAGATATGCCGAAGGTCGGCGATGTCGTGCCGCGCCTCATCCATTTCTGTCTGGCGCAACCGGCTGCGCCGACCGCGCAACTGGGCGAGGACGGCCATCCGCAGCGCGGCGGCTTTCTGCCGCCTGTGCCGCTGCCGCGGCGCATGTGGGCCGGCGGTGCTTTGACGTTTAACGGCGATCTTCGGGTGGGCGATGCGATCACGCGCACGTCGCGTATTGCCGATGTGAGCGTGAAGGAGGGTCGCTCGGGCGTGCTGTGCTTTGTCACCGTCAATCACACCGTGACCGTCGATGGACAGGTGAAGGTCGAGGAGCGACAGGACATTGTCTATCGCGGCGCTGATGGCGGGACGCCGGCAAAAACCCCGCCTGCGGCTGCGTCAGGCGAGCATCGTCGGGCCGTCGATCCGTCGCCGCCGTTCCTGTTTCGCTATTCGGCGCTGACCTTCAACGCGCACCGGATCCATTACGACCGCCGCTATGCGTCGGGTGTGGAGGGTTATCCCGGGCTTGTGGTGCACGGACCGGTGCAGGCGACCTTGCTGATGAACTTTGCCACCGCTGTGCGCGGGACGCCGCCGTCGCGATTCTCGTTCCGCTCAGTCTCGCCGCTGTTCGACAACGATCCGGTGCTGTTGCATGCGCGGGCGGACGGCGCCGGTCTGAAGCTCTGGACCGCACGTCCGGACGGTCCTGAGGCGATGGTGGCCGACGCGGCATGGTGAGGCTGCATCTGAACCTCTGAAACCGGCCGCGATCAGGTGCCGCGCGTTCGTTTTGTTCTCGCCGCCGGCTGATCGATCGGCAGGACAGGCACGCGCGTATCGGCGTTGAAATGCCGCGTGAATTTGTCGAGCAGCGTCAGAAACTGTTTCTGCTCCGCCGGCGTGAATGCAGCGAGGACGTGCTGCTCCGCCCGCTGCACCGGTTTGTTCAAGCGCTTCAGCATCGCCATGCCCTCGGTAGTGAGATTGAGGGTTCGCTGCCGCAGATCGTCGGCATTCTGATCGAGCACGACGAGGCCGGTATCCTCAAGCTTCTTCACCACCATGCTGGTGGTCGAGCGATCGAGGCCGAGCAGCTTGGCGACGGTGATCTGGCTGAGGCCGGGCCGGTGGCTGAGAATGAACAGAATGCCGTATTGCGTCTTGGTGATTCCGAATCGCTCGGTCTCCGCCATGAACAGCGACACGGCGATCTGGTGCGCCCGCCGCAGCATGAAGCCCGGCCGGCGATACAGGGTCTGCAATGAATCGTCCGGCGCTCGGCCTGCCACGGAAGCCCTCTCACGGCGTACCAGCCGGATATAGGCGGACGGGCACCGGGGAGGCAACTGCGGGTTCGCCCCGCCAAAGCCTGGACCGATTGAGGCAAAGCGCCGCGGGATCGGCGCCGGTAAAGGATCGGCGGTTTATCGGCCCCAGAATGCGATGACGAAAATGTCGGCCGGCGTCCCGCCATCCTGGCGAAGCATGAGGTCGCTGCTGTCGGCCAGATCCGTTTGGTCCATAAGCGCCGTATCGCCGTCGGCGATGGTCGTGCGTGCCGCGCCGAGTTCTACGGTGACAGAGCCGCCGCGCGGCATCAGCAGGACAGTCTCGGCGTCTTGCGGCAGAGCGACGGTCTCGCCGGCGCGGTGACGCGTCATGCGATGATCATAGCGCGTACGCCGGCTCATCACATTGAGATCGTCGATCGGCCCATCGATCAGTGTCGCGGCAGTCTCGATATCGCCCGGGAAAAAGTGCGGTGGCGCGCCCCGGTCCAGCGTCACGGTCGCGCCGGCGAGGGTCAGATGAATGCCGGCTCCTTCAATCACCGCCAGCGTGCGGTCGATGCCGGGAAACCGCGAGAACGGTCCCGGCGCCGCCACATGCGCCATGCTGATGCGCCAGTCGAAATTGTCGAGGGTGGCGGTCGCCGGAGCGATCGCCACCTCGGTGGTCGAGCCGCCGCCATTCGTCCACGGCATGCGGCGATAGTCGGCGGCTCGAACGATACGCATAATTCAACCCAACGGTTAGCCGAGGCTCGGCAGATTGAGGTTGTATTCCTTCGCGCAGGCGATGGCTTCCTCATAGCCGGCGTCGGCATGACGCATGACGCCGCTGGCCGGATCGTTCCACAGCACGCGCTCGAGGCGCTTGGCCGCTTCCGGCGTGCCATCGGCAACGATCACCATGCCGGCGTGCTGCGAATAGCCGATGCCGACGCCGCCACCGTGATGCAGCGACACCCAGGTCGCGCCGCTTGCGCAGTTGATCAGCGCGTTGAGCAGCGGCCAGTCGGACACCGCGTCGGAGCCGTCCTTCATCGCTTCGGTTTCGCGGTTCGGGCTGGCAACGCTGCCGGAGTCGAGATGGTCGCGGCCGATCACCACCGGTGCGCTCAGCTCGCCCTTCGCCACCATTTCATTGAAGGCGAGGCCGATGCGATGACGATCGCCGAGGCCGACCCAGCAGATGCGCGCCGGCAGGCCCTGGAACTTGATGCGCTTGCGCGCCATGTCCAGCCAGTTGTGCAGGTGCTTGTTGTCCGGCAGCAGCTCCTTCACCTTCTGGTCGGTCTTGTAGATGTCTTCCGGATCGCCCGACAGCGCGGCCCAGCGGAATGGACCGATGCCGCGGCAGAACAACGGACGGATATAGGCCGGCACGAAGCCTGGGAAGTCGAAGGCGTTGGTGAGGCCTTCTTCCTTCGCCATCTGGCGGATGTTGTTGCCGTAGTCGAGCGTCGGGATGCCCCTCTTGTAGAAGTCGAGCATCGCCTGGACGTGGTCGACCATCGACTGGCGCGCGGCTTTCGCCACCGCCTGCGGATCGCTCTCGCGCTTCTCTTCCCACTGCGTCAGCGTCCAGCCTTTCGGCAGATAGCCATTGACCGGATCGTGCGCCGAGGTCTGATCGGTGACGACGTCCGGCTTTACGCCGCGACGGACGAGTTCGGGGAAAATCTCCGCGGCGTTGCCGAGCACGCCGACCGAGAGCGGCTTGTTCTCCTTGCACGCCTTGGCGATGATCGCGAGTGCGTCATCGAGGTCCTTCGCCTGCACGTCGAGATAGCCGGTCTTCAGCCGCATCTCGATGCGGCTCGGCTGACATTCGACCGCGAGGCAGGATGCGCCCGCCATCGTCGCTGCGAGCGGCTGCGCGCCGCCCATGCCGCCGAGGCCGGCGGTGAGAATCCATTTGCCGGCGAGGGTCCCGCCATAGTGACGGCGGCCGACTTCGACGAAGGTTTCGTAGGTGCCCTGAACGATGCCCTGCGAGCCGATATAGATCCACGAGCCGGCCGTCATCTGGCCGTACATCATCAGGCCCTTGCGATCGAGCTCGTGGAAGTGATCCCAGGTGCCCCAGTGCGGCACGAGATTGGAGTTGGCGATCAGCACGCGCGGCGCGTCGGCATGCGTGCGCATCACCGCCACCGGCTTGCCGGACTGCACGATCAGCGTTTCGTCGGCTTCGAGCTTCTGCAGCGAGGCGACGATGCGGTCGAACGCTTCCCAGGTGCGCGCCGCGCGGCCGATGCCGCCATAGACGACGAGCTCATGCGGCTTCTCGGCGACTTCGGCGTCGAGGTTGTTCATCAGCATGCGCAGCGGCGCTTCGGTCAGCCAGCTTTTGGCGCTGAGCTTGTTGCCGCGCGGGGCGCTGATCGAGCGGGTGTTGTCGATACGACTCATCGATACTTTCTCCAGGTTAGCGTGTCGGATCAGGCGGCAGTGCCGCTGAACTTCAGGCAGGTTTTCAGAATGTCGGTGAGCACGGCGCGGATCGGCGCCGCGAAGGCGGGATCGTAGGGCGTCGGCCATTGCGCCTCGGACACGGGCCCAAGCTGTTCGTGCATGTAGCCGCGGCAGGACAATTCCATCTGCACGGCGTGTACGCCGTTTGCCGGATTGCCGTGATGGCGGGTGATGTACCCACCCTTGAAGCGGCCGTTGACGATGTGGCTGAATGGCGATGCGGCGCAAATCCGCTGCACGGATTGCTGCAGTTCGGGCGCGCAGCTCGCGCCGCTGTTGGTGCCGATGTTGAATACCGGCAGTTCGCCGTCGAACAGGCGCGGAATCACCGAGCGGATCGAATGACAGTCGTAGAGGACGACATTCGGACGAATCTTCCGCAGCCGGGCAATCTCATCGGCAAGAGCCGCGTGATAAGGATCGAAGAACTGCTTACGGCGGTCGGCGACCTCGTTCGCGTCCGGCTCCTGGCCGGGCTTGTAGAGCGGCTCGCCGTCGAAAGTCGTGGTCGGGCACAGCTCCGTCGTGGCTTGACCCGGATAGAGCGAGACGCCGGACGGATCGCGGTTGACGTCGATCACGGTGCGCGAGATCGCAGTATGGACGACGGTGGCGTCCAATTCATGCGCGAAGTCGTAGAGCTTGTCGATCCACCAGTCGGCGTCCTTGCGGGCCATCCAGGGCGAGACGACGCGCTGTTCGTATTCGGTCGGAAGATCAGTGCCGGTATGCGGGAACGAGACGATCAGCGGCGCCTGGCCGCGGCGGATGGTCAGCCAGCTTTGCATGTGCCTCTCCAGACGCGCTGTTCGAGCGGATTGAAGCCGATGCGGTAGACGAGCTCCGCCGGCCGCTCGACATTCCAGATCGCGAGATCGCACCATTTGCCGCGCTCGATCGTGCCGACGCTGTCCAGACGACCGAGGGCTCGCGCGGCCTCGCGCGTCACGCCGGCGATCAGTTCGTCGATGGTCAGGCGGAACAGGGTCGCGCCCATATTCATGGTGAGCAGCAGCGAGGTGATCGGCGAGGTGCCGGGATTGCTGTCGGTGGCGATCGCGAGCTTGGTTCCGTGACGGCGGAACGCCTCGATCGGCGGCAACTGCTTTTCCCGCAGCACGTAGAACGCGCCGGGCAGCAGCACAGCGACGGTGCCGGCCTTGGCCATGGCGGCCGCGCCGGCTTCGTCGGTATATTCGAGATGGTCGGCCGACAAGGCGTTGTAGCGCGCGGCCAG
>JBQCFU010000644.1:0-2322 GCA_051958775.1 Pseudolabrys sp. | reverse complement strand
CGTTACGCCGCGGACAATGTCCGCATGAACAATGTGCTGCCAGGCTTCATCGACAGCTTCCCTGAAAAACCGGAGATCCGCACGCGCATCCCAATGGGCCGCTACGGCAAGGTGCAGGACGTGGCAGAACTGATCCTGTTCCTCGTCACCGAGCGTTCCGCTTACATCACCGGCCAGAACATCCGCATCGACGGCGGCCTCACACGATCGGTGTGAGCGCTCAATAAATCGCCGCCGCTGACGCCGAAGACGTCGCAGCCGGTGGGGACGTGGATTCAGGCGACGCAGGCGCTTTCTTGTCACGTTCGCCAAACGCGAAACGGCGGGTCAGCGACAGCGTGACCAGCATGCTGTCGACACCTTCGCGGTTCAACGCCGACGCATGAATGCGCAATACGTCCGCACCAACGGACCAGTCGGAGTTGATCCGATAGCTGCCGGTCAATCCGTAGGACATGATCGCCGAACTGAACGGAGAATCGAGATAGGCCGTGCGCAGCCAGCGCGCCGTTGCCCCGATCCGCCAGCGATCCGGTTCGCCGTAACTCAGCGTGCCGGAATAGAGTTCTGAGATCGTCAGCGGCGAGATCGGGAAGGTCGTGTCGGCGGCGCTGCGCCGGCCCGTCGCCTCGAACTGCCAATGCTTGTCGGGACTACGCAGCGTCAGGCCGAGGTCGAACAGCAGCGCACGAACCGGCGAGAAATCGGGATCGTGCCACGTACCGTACAGTTGCGACACCGCGAGCGACACATCGGCGAGTTCGCTGTCCGCCCGATAGAACAGGAACGGCTGCACGCGCTCGTTGCGCCGTCGATAGCCGAACAAATCCGGGTCGGTTTCGTAGCGGGTTGCGGAGAAATTCACCGAGGCGCCGATTTCGCCATGCCCGAACGCCACTTTCATGCCGGGGATCGCCGTCGCGCGGATGAAGCGCTGATCTTCCGGCAGGAAGTCGGTGAGGATCGCATTGGTCTCGTTGAGCCGGCTGTAGCGCATTTCGCCGACAATGAATGGTCGCATCCCATCGCCGGTGGCCGATAGCCGCAAGCTCTGCACCGCGTCGAACGATCGGGTCGTCGCGCTGTCAACAGATTCCATCGAGGTCTGCGATTTCAGCGTCCAGCCGGCAAACGGATCGCCGCGCACATCGAACGTCACCTTGGCGCGCTGCGCCGGCGCGAGACCACGCGTGGCATAGTCGGCGCGCTGAAATTCGCCACTCAGCGCACTGTCGATGCCATCGTCACTGCGACCCATGGCAAAAGCGGCATCGACGCCCGCAAAAGCGCCGCCGCGGCCGCCCGGCAAAAGCTGCGGGTTCGCGTCGTATCCGCCCCGCAAGCGAACCGAACCCGCCGCCACATCGTCTGCCCGACTGTCTTCCGGCGCGAACGCCAGAAGACATACAATGACTGCCAGAGCGGGCGATAAGAATCCCCCGATCTGCATATGTCGTTCATGAGATGTTAGCCTTAAGATGCGGCTAAGATCGGTATCACATTCATTTATGTCCGCTTTGGAAAGTCGCGCGCCGCCATGACAACAGCTCAGTCAAAAAATCAAAACGCCTTTGGTGTCTGGGATGGCGAGGTGACCGTCGACCTTCCCGAGACGTTCGATGCTTCGGTTTATTTCATTGGCCGCATCCGCACGCCGTGGCGCGAGCGCAAACAATGTCCGAAGAACGCGCGCGAGTCGGAAGATATCTGCACCGTCGAAGTCGATCCGCTCTGGGCGCCGGGCCTCAAGAACGTCGAAACCTGCACTCATGTCATCCTGCTGTACTGGATGGATCGCGCCCCGCGAAACATCGTCCTGCAGGTGCCCGGCCATTACGGCGTGCAGCGAGGCACCTTCGCATTGCGTTCGCCGGCGCGGCCGAATCCGATCGCACTCAGCGTTGCGAAGCTCATCAAGATTGAAGGAAATCGCCTGTTCGTGTCCGGCTGCGATTCCCTCGACGGCACGCCGCTGATCGACATCAAGCCGTACTTTGCTTCGGTGGACAGCGTTCCTGACGCTGTCGTCGGCTGGCGACAGGAGCCGAAAGGCGAAAAGAAGCCGCCGAAAACCGCTCCCTAAAACGTCTGGCACGGCCGGTTTGTTCCGCATTCCAAGCCGTTTTCGGCGGAAAAACGCGTCGGCGTGATCGCGGATTTGTGAGGGGAACCGTGAACCTTTGCGGCACTTGTCTCGACAGACAGTCGTGACATTGCACCGTGAGGGGATCATGCGTATCCGGATAGTGACCCTGGCCAGCCCGCTGCTCGCCGCCGCTGCACTCATGGCGACCACGCAGCTTTCCAGCGCCCAGTCTTTGT
>JBQCFU010000643.1:0-5054 GCA_051958775.1 Pseudolabrys sp. | reverse complement strand
GGAGCTTCATCGGCATCGCCTTCGTTGCCGTCTTCGGCTACCGCCGCGTCGATCTCTCAGCCAAGGTTCTGACGGTGCTCGTCATTCTCGAATATCTGGTCGTTCTCGTCATCGACGCTGCGATCTTCGTCAAAGGTGGTGATGCCGGTTTGACGGCCGCGCCGTTCACGCCGGCCGCCTTCTGGAGCGGAACGCCGGCAATCGGTTTGCTGTTCTGCTTTGCCGCCTTCATCGGCTTTGAAGCGACGACCATTTACAGCGAAGAAGCTCGCGAACCGGACAAGACCGTACCGCGCGCGACTTATATTTCCGTTCTCATCATCGGCCTGTTCTATATGCTGACCTCCTGGCTGATGGTAACCGGCGCCGGCGTCGACAAGCTCGTTCCGGCGCTGCAGGGCCTGGCCGATCCCACAACCTTTCTGTTCGGCCTTGCCGAGCGCTATGTCGGTCACTGGATCACTTTCGTGATGAGCGTGCTCTTTATCACCAGCCTGTTTGCCGGCATCCTTGCCTTCCACAATGGCGTGGCCCGCTACATGTATGTTGCTGGCCGCGAAAGCTTGCTGCCGAAGTCGGTCGGCGTCACGCATCCGGTCTTCCAGAGCCCGCATGTCGGCTCGGTGATCCAGACCGTTATTGCCGTGCTCGTCGTCGCGCTCTTTGCAGTGACGGGTCAGGATCCGGTGCTGGCGCTCTTCTCCTGGCTGACCAATGTCGCAACGCTCGCAATCATCCTGCTGATGGCGTTCACGGCCTTCTCGATCGTGGCGTTCTTCAGCCGCAATCCGGGGCTTGAGCGCAATGTGCTTGTTATCAAGGTGCTGCCGATCGTGACGGGTCTGATCCTTCTGGCGCTCGTCTATTATATCTCGGCGAATTTCGGCGCGATTGCCGGCGCGAATGGCGTGCTCGCGGTGGTCTTGCCGGGGCTCGTGCTGATTGCCGGCATCATCGGTTTTATCGCCGCGGCTCGCCTGAAGTCGGCCGATGCGGCAAGCTATGCCCGCCTCGGTGCCGGCCAGGAAGCCTGAACCAGTTCCAATCGCGGTGGCGGGGGAAGCCCGCCATCCTCTTTGTGAGACAATGAGATGCAGGACAAGATCGACGAGCTTCGGACATTATCCGTTTCGCCACAGCCATTGTTCATTGGAGGCGCCTGGCGCCAGCCGATCAGCGGTGCTGCAATGGACGTGATCTCGCCGATCGACGGAACAAAGCTGACCACGATTGCCGATGCCGGCACGGAGGATGTCGATCTGGCCGTCAAGGCTGCACGCCATGCCTTCGAAAAGGGCAACTGGTCGAAAGCGGCACCAGGCGAACGCAAGAAGGTACTGCTGAAAATTGCCGAACTGATCGAGAAGAACGCACTTGAATTGGCTGTGCTGGGGGTACGCGACAACGGCACTGAAATCTCGATGGCGCTGAAGGCCGAACCCGGCAGCGCCGCCGGCACGTTCCGTTATTATGCCGAGGCGATCGATAAGGTCTATGGCGAGATCGCGCCGACGGCTCAGAATATTCTCGGTCTCGTCCATCGCGAAGCCATTGGCGTCGTTGCCGCCATCGTGCCCTGGAATTTCCCGATGATGATCGGGGCCTGGAAGATCGCTCCGGCGCTTGCTGCCGGCAATTCCGTCGTGCTGAAGCCCGCCGAGGGCGCGTCGCTGACGCTGCTGAGGCTTGCCGAAATTTGCGCTGAAGCCGGATTACCCGAAGGCGTGTTCAACGTCGTCACAGGTCGCGGCGCCATCTGCGGCGAGGCGTTGGGGCTGCACATGGATATCGATGTGCTCGCCTTTACCGGCTCCGGCCCTGTCGGACGGCGACTTCTGGAATATTCGGCGCGTTCCAATCTGAAGCGCATCTATCTGGAGCTTGGCGGCAAGTCGCCGATCATCGTCTTTGCCGACGCGCGCGATCTCGATCAGGCGGCCAAGTTCTCGGCCTACGGCATTTTCCGCAATTCCGGCCAGGTCTGTGTTGCTGGTTCCCGGCTGCTTGTCGAGAAGTCGATTCATGAAGCCTTCTCCGAGAAGGTGGCCCGCATCGCCGAAAGCATGAAAGTGGGCGATCCCCTGCAACTGACGACGGAAGCGGGGGCTATTTCCAGCGAGATCCAGCTGAAGAAGGATCTCGGCTACATCTCGCAGGCGCTGTCGGAGGGCGCGTCTCTGCGCACCGGCGGTTCGCGCATTCTTGAGAAGACGGGCGGCTATTACATGCGGCCGGCGGTGTTCGACGTGACACCATCGATGACCCTGGCGCGGGAAGAGGTTTTCGGTCCCATTCTCTCGATCATTCCTTTTGAGAATGAAGCCGAAGCTCTGCGGATTGCCAATGCCACCGAATACGGCCTGGCCTCGGCCGTCTGGACATCGAACTTGTCACGCGCCCATCGGATGGTGCGGGGCATCCGCGCCGGCGTGGTGCATGTCAATACCTATGGCGGGGCCGATAACAGCGTGCCGCTCGGCGGCGTCAGGCAATCCGGCAATGGTCATGACAAATCGCTGCATGCGCTAGACAAATATGTGGATCTGAAGACGGCTTGGATTCAGCTCTGACGGAATGCTTGCTCATGCAAACAGGGTGCCGCGTTATCGCCGGCACCCTGTTTTGTTTCCCACAATCGATTGCTGTTCATGCGGCCCTAGCCGCCGAAGCTGCCAGTCTGGGTCGGCACTTGCACATAGTTGCGGTCGAAATAGAGCAGCGCATGCCCGTCCTTGCGGCTGCGGATATCCATGACTTCACCGATGAAGATATGGTGCGTGCCGACCAGGCGCGCTTCGGTCAGGCGGCAATCGAAGGAGACGATGGCATCGGAAAGCGCCTGACTGCCGGAACGGAAGTTGATCCATTCCGCCGCGGCATAGCGCTCCTCCATGTCGGCGCGCTGGCCGGCAAAATAGCCGGCCAGTTCCTTGTGCTCCTGCGTCAGGACATTGACGCAGAAGCGGCGGTTTTCCAAGAAGAGGGTGGTCTGCGCCGAGCGGCTGTTCATGCAGACCAGCAGCGTCGGCGGCTCGTCGGTGACGCTGCACATGGCCGTCGCCGTAAAGCCGCCGCGGCCGGCAGGGCCAGTGGTGGTGATCACATTCACCGGCGCGCAGACCCTGGCCATGGCGTTGCGAAATTCGGTTTTCGAGAGTTGCTCCTCCATGGCAACGGCCTCATTCGGCGGCGTTGCGGACGGGGGAGGTGCTACCCAACGGCGGCAGCCACGTGTCTCCCGTCCAGCCGTTCTCGTCGTAATCGTTCATGCACTGATCGACGAGCGCTTCCATCTCTTTCAGCCGGCCGCCGCGCTCGGCGCCCTTCAGCACCTGCAGGCGGACTTCCTCCGGTGCGCCGGCATAATTGAGTTCGTAAAGGGCGTGGCGTCCGCCGAATTCGGTGCCTGTGGCATCCCACAGCAGCTTCATGATCTTGATGCGCTCGATATGGCCCATATCGTTAGAGCCGCGCACATATTGCGCGAGATAGCGGTCGATCTCCGGATTGCCGAAATCCTTGGCCGAGGAGGGCAGATAGATCAGCCCCGAAGCGATGACCTTGCGCACGGTTTCGATGACGCGCGGATAGGCCTCCGACATGAAGGTGCGATAGGAGAGGGCGGCTTCCATGTTCGGCAATACCGCGCCATTGGCCCAGGGCTGCGGATTGTAAGCCATGGCGTGGGAGAAGGACCAGAACATGTGGCGAAGCGCGATGACTTCGCCGAGCGCCGCCTGATTGGCGCGGAAGGCATCGCCGCCGGTCGCGCGCAATGCCTTGGCGAGCAGCCCGGCGATGAAGTCAAGCTTCACGGCGAAACGCGTGCAGCCCTGGAAGCAATAGCCATGCATGAAGCCCGAGGCCGGATGGAAAGAGAGGATCTTTGCCGCGTCGCGCAGCACGAGTACATCCTCCCAGGGCACGAAGACGTTGTCGAGCACGAGGATCGCGTCGTTCTCGTCGAAGCGCGACGACAGCGGATAGTCGAAGGGATGGCCGACCGTGTTAAAGGTGAGCCGCCACGTGCTCGTGCCGAAGGGCTCCACCTACGAGACGCGGGACTCGAACTTCGTGGTGTCGGACAACCTCGACTTCCACCCCACGGACGTGATCGAGGACGCGGACGGCTCGCTCCTGATCGTGGACACCGGCGGGTGGTACAAGCTGTGCTGCCCCACGTCGCAGCTCGTGAAGCCGGACGTGACGGGCGCGATCTACCGCGTGCGCAAGGCCGGCGCACACAAGGAACGGGCCAAACCCAAGGCCCAACCGCTGCCGCGGCTGCGCGAGGTGGCCCTCGCCCGTGACCCGAAGGGGGCGGACGAAGCCCGAACCGCCCTCCGCGACCCGAACCCCCACACGCGGCGCGTGGCGGCCGAGGCGCTGGGGCGGATCGGCCGGGCGGACGCGGTCCCGGCGCTCCTCGACGCGCTCGCGGACGAAAAGAACGATCGCGAACTCGACCACGCGCTCACGTTCGCGCTCATCGAGATCGGCGCCGCGAACGAGACGGCGCAGGGCCTGAAGCGTCCGTCGCCACGGGTGCGCCGGGCGTGCCTCGCCGCGCTGTCGAACATGCCGGGCGCGCTGGACCCGAATGCCGCCCTCGCGGAACTCGCTTCCAAAGACACCGCCCTGCGCGACACCGCGTGGTGGGTCGCCGGGCGGAACGCGCAATGGGGCGCCCAGCTCGCAGGGTACTTTGACGAGAAGCTCAAGACCGCGGACCAGTTGCCCCCTCACGAGCGCGACGAACTCACCGACCGGCTGACGAAGTTCGTCGGCACCGCGGCCGTCCAAAAGGTGCTCGGCGACGCCCTCGATCGCCCCTCCGATCCGACCCGCCGCTTTATCCTCGGGGTCATGGCCCGGTCCGGGCTGAAGGCGCTGCCGAAGGCGTGGAAGGCCGGCCTCGCAAATGCGGTCGGGGCGAGGGACGGGGGGCTCGAGCGACTCGTCTACACCGTGCTGCGGGCCGTCCCGCCGACCGAACCGGATTTCGCCGACATCGTCGCGGCGGCCGATCGCGCGCGGGCCGGGCACGAGCGGTC
>JBQCFU010000642.1:0-6210 GCA_051958775.1 Pseudolabrys sp. | reverse complement strand
AGTCAGACCACCCAGACCGGCGGCGAAGAGTTGAGCTACCTGCGGTTCTTGTTCAAGATCGTTGGGTAAGCTGCTCTCACTATTTCGATATTGAGCAAACAAAAACCCCGCGGCACCGCCGCGGGGTTTGTCTTATCGGGGTTGCCCGCTCAGAAATCGGATCTCTGAGCGGGCGAGTCCTTAGTGAGCCAGGATCGCCAGCAGCAGCAGTGCCACGATGTTGGTGATCTTGATCATCGGGTTCACGGCCGGGCCGGCGGTGTCCTTGTAGGGGTCGCCGACGGTGTCGCCGGTGACCGACGCCTTGTGCGACTCCGAACCCTTGCCGCCGTGATGGCCGTCCTCGATGTACTTCTTGGCGTTGTCCCATGCGCCGCCGCCCGAGGTCATCGAGATGGCAACGAACAGGCCCGTGACGATCACGCCGAGTAGCATCGCCCCGACCGCCGAGAACGCCGCGCCCTTGCCAGCCGCACCGCCGCCCGCGATGAAGTAGATCACCACGAACACCACGATCGGCGACAGCACCGGCAGCAGCGACGGGATGATCATTTCCTTGATCGCCGCCTTGGTCAGCAGGTCAACCGCCTTGCCGTAGTCCGGCTTGCTGGTGCCCTTCATGATCCCGGCATCGGCGCGGAACTGACGCCGCACCTCTTCGACGATCGCGCCGGCCGCACGGCCGACAGCGGTCATGCCCATCGCCGCGCACAGATACGGCAGCAGACCACCGAACAGCAGGCCGACGACGACGTAGGGGTTGGTCAGCGCGAAGTCGGTCTGCACGCCCGCGAAGTAGGAGTGCTTGGCCGAGTTGGCGATGAAGTACTTCAGGTCTTCGTTGTAGGCTGCGAACAGCACCAGCGCGCCGAGGCCGGCGGAGCCGATCGCATAGCCCTTGGTGATCGCCTTGGTGGTGTTGCCGACCGCGTCGAGCGCGTCGGTCGACTTGCGCACTTCCTTCGGCAGGCCCGCCATTTCGGCAATGCCGCCGGCGTTGTCGGTCACCGGACCGAACGCGTCGAGCGCGACAACCATGCCAGCGAGCGCGAGCATCGCCGAGACCGCAATGGCGATGCCGAACAGACCAGCAAGACCATAGGCCGCGAGGATGCCGGCAATGATCACCAGCGATGGCAGCGCGGTCGATTCAAGCGACACCGCGAGGCCCTGGATGATGTTGGTGCCGTGGCCGGTCACCGAAGCCTGGGCAATCGACTTCACCGGGCGGAAATTGGTGCCGGTGTAGTATTCGGTGATCCAGATGATCAGGCCGGTGACGACGAGGCCGACGACGGCGCAGATATAGAGATCCTTGCCGGTGAAGCTGACGCCCTGCAACGGACCGAAACCGATCAGCGTGTAGACCACATAACCGATCGCGAACAGCGACAGCACCGCCGAGGCGATGAAGCCCTTGTACAGCGCACCCATGATCGACTGGCTGGCGCCGAGCCGCACGAAGAACGTGCCAATGATCGAGGTGACGATGCAGGCCGCGCCGATACCGAGCGGCAGGAGCATCATGGTCGAGAGCAGCGGACCGCCGGCGAAGAAGATCGAGGCCAGCACCATGGTCGCAACCAGCGTCACCGCGTAGGTCTCGAACAGGTCGGCCGCCATGCCGGCGCAGTCACCGACGTTGTCGCCGACGTTGTCGGCGATGGTCGCCGGGTTGCGCGGATCATCTTCCGGGATGCCCGCTTCAACCTTGCCGACAAGGTCGCCGCCGACGTCTGCACCCTTGGTGAAGATGCCGCCGCCGAGACGGGCGAAGATCGAGATCAGTGAAGCGCCGAAACCGAGCGCCACCAGCGCGTCGATCACCAGGCGGTCGTTCGGCGCCTTGCCGAGCGGTCCGGTGAGGATCAGGAAGTAGACCGCCACGCCAAGGAGCGCGAGACCGGCGACGAACAGGCCGGTGATCGCACCGGACTTGAACGCCAGCGAGAGACCGCCGCCCAGCGAGCCGATCGCGGCCTGCGCGGTGCGGACGTTGGCGCGCACCGACACGTTCATGCCGATGAAGCCGGTCGCGCCGGAGAGGATCGCACCGATGGCGAAACCGACCGCCACCAGCCAGCCGAGGCCCCAGCCGAGGATCAGGAAGATGAGGACGCCGACGATCCCGATCGTCGTGTATTGCCGCTTCAGATAGGCCTGCGCGCCTTCACGCACAGCAGCGGAAATTTCCTGCATCTTCGCGTTGCCGGCATCGGCCTTCATCACCGAACCGATGGCCCAGATGCCATACACAATGGCAAGGCAGCCGCAGAGAATGATCAACCAGAGAGCCGACATGTAATCCTCGGATGTGACGGGTGGGCGGCGACCCGCAGCCGAACACAGCCGGCAGCGCTCTCAGCGCCCCCCTCGGACGAAAAAGCGGCGGGACATTGCCAAAAACAAGGCAGTGACGCAATGCAAGTGCCCCCGCCATCGACAGGGACTTTTGGTGAGTACCGTGGGGCGCTTCGCGTGCTCAGGCGGTGCGCCGCCGCCACAACGACAGCCACACCAGCATCGCCGCGGCGACCACGATCAGCGGGAAAAACACTTCATTTACAAAGGCCCAGCCGAGCGTCGCGAGAATTTTGCCGGACGCGAGCGAGCCAATCGCCATGCTGCCGAACACCAGGAAGTCGTTGAACGCCTGCACCCGATTGCGCTCTGACGGCCGATGACACTCGGTGACCATGGTGGTCGCACCGATGAAAGCGAAGTTCCAGCCGACGCCGAGGAGAATCAGCGAGCCCCAGAAGTGCGCAACGGTCAGCCCAGAGAGACCGACCACCGCCGCCGACAGCAGCAGCGCCAGACCGACCGAAATTACTCGCGTCACGCCGAACCGCAGGATCAGCGATCCGGTGAAGAAACTCGGCCCGTACATCGCAATCACGTGCCACTGAATCGCAAGGCTCGCATCCGTCACGGTGTGGCCGCAGTCGACCATGGCGAGCGGGGCCGCCGTCATCATCATGTTCATGCCGGCATAGGCGACGACGCCGCAGGTCACCGCGGTGACGAAGCGCAGCGAGCGCACGATCTCGGTGAGCGGCCGCCCCTGCTCCTGCTGCGCCTGCACCACCGGCTTCGGAATGCGGATGAAGATCAGCACCACGCCGGCGATCAAAGCCAACGCCGCCTGCGCCAGATAGGTCGCGGCGAACAGATAAGGCGGCCACATGTCCTTGCTGAAGATGACGATCTGCGGCCCGAGCAGACCGGCGAACAGTCCGCCGGCCATCACCCACGAGACCGCCTTCGGCCGGAACGCCTCGCTCGCCGTATCGGCGGCGGCAAAGCGATAAGACTGATGCGCGGCCGCATAAAGCCCGCCAGAAAACGTTCCGGCGAGGATCAGGCCGAACGAGGCCTGGAGGACCGCTACGCAGGAAATCAGCCCCGCCAGCACGCCGAAGATCGTCCCGACCTGCAACGCGAAGCGGCGGCCATAGCGGCGCGCCATGTAGCCAACCGGCAGCGTGCCGACCCACATGCCGATGACCATCATGGTGATCGGCAGCGTCGCCAGCCCCTTGTCCGGCGCGTACATGGCGCCGACGATGGCGGTGGTCGCGACGATGACGGTGTTGTTGCCTCCGGCGAGCGCCTGCGCGACCGAAAGCACCAGCGCGTTGCGCCGCGCCAGCCGGTCGTCGTCCATGGCAGGGGTTGCCGCGGTCTTGGCAGTCTCGGTGATCGCCGACATCGGCAGCATTGCTCCGGGAGAATAGCCGCCTTCTATCCGCCCGCTCCGGGGAACACCATTGCCGAAATCAGGAGGCTGGGATGACAGGCGTTCTGTGGCGCCCGCTCCGGACCGATCTCGGCATCGGTTTCGACCGTCAGCCGGCTCCGAATGCCCCCGGATGCCGGATCGTGGAGTCCCGCGCTTCCGCCAGTGACCGGGCGCCGATCTGCCCCAAGGACGAGCGCAACTCGTCCATGAACAGGTCGATCACATGTGCCGGCCCGCGATCACCCAGCGCCGCCAGCCCCCAGAGAAACGCCTTGCCGGCAAAGGCCGCGCTGGCCCCGAGCGCCAATGCGCGGGCCACGTCGTGGCCGCTGCGCACACCACTGTCGATCACGACGGTCGCCCGGCTCCCGACCGCCCGCACAATCGCCGGCAGGCAGTCGATGGACGGCATCAGCGCCTCAATTTGCCGGCCGCCATGGTTCGATACCCAGATACCATCAATGCCCAGCGCTACGGCCCGCTCCGCGTCGGCGGGATGCAGGATGCCCTTGAGCAGCATCGGCCCGTGCCAGCGCTCGCGGTAGCGCGCGATCTCGTCCCAGGAGAACGCGCCGCCCATCTCCTCGCGGGCAAAGCGGATCGTATCGTTGGTCCCCGCTCCGGGCGGCAGATAATCGCGCAATGTCGCGAAACGCGGCATGCCATGCCGCAACATCGCCATCAGCCAGGCCGGACGCTGGATCATCTCCCACAGCATGCGCGCATTCGGCCTGAACTCGTTGGCGAGCCCGGCCCTCGCTTCGCGCGACCGCGTGGTGCGCACCGGTACATCGAGCGTCAGGGTCAGCGTCTTGACGCCCGCCGCCGCTGCGCGACGGACCAGATCGAACCCGACCTTGTGATCGTCGCGCGCGAAACGATAAAGCTGCAGCCAGAGCACATCGGGCGCGACCGCGGCGATCTCCTCGATGACGGCGCCGCCGGCCACACCGAGTGTGTAGGGTACGCCCGCCGCCTGCGCGGCCTGAGCACACAGCTTGTCCGCGCCAGGCCAGACCAGCGCCGGGCCGCCCATCGGCGCGACGCCGAACGGCGCATTGTAGCGCACGCCGAACAGCGTGGTTTCGACCGGCGGCAACGCATTGGTGACGCCATAGCGCGGCACGAACTTGAACGCGTCGAACGCCGCCCAATTATGATTGATGCCGACATCGGACCCGGCACCGCCATCGCCGTATTCGAACGCGAACAGCGGCACATGCGACGGCGCCTTGCGCCGCAGCCAGGCGGTCGTCGGAAAGCGACGATGCACCTCCATGTAATCGGAGCGCGGCCGATAGGCCGGCAAGGTTTTCGGAGCAGCGGTGGTGTCGTGCATGACAAGCGGATGCAAAGCAGATGGCGGGTGCGCGACCCTAACAGGAGACCGGTCAGGTCTCCAACGGTGTTGCGGCGCCTTTCATCAATCGCGTCAGCGTGGCATGGCCGTCTGAAGTTGGCCTGCTGCCTCGCTCTCGCCCTCGCCTGCCACCCCATCTGCACACTTCCGCTCAAGGATCGGGGCCGAGCCCGCCACGAGCGCGGCTCCCAGAACGAGCCAGAAAATGCGCTGATACAAAATCTCGTGGGCAAGCGAGACCACGCCGAACGCCACGAGAATAAGAACGATCAGAAGCGCACCGCGGTCGGAAGCGGCCTGCCCCCATTGCGTGAAGAACAGGCGCATGGCGGATACGAGAAATACCAGGAACCCAACCAGACCCATCTCGGCAAGCAGCCAGACCGGCACCGAATGGATGACGACCGCGTGCCCGGCGGCTCGCATCTGCTCGAAGTAAGCGCCCAATCCCGCGCCAAACAGCGGATGGGCAGCGAATAAATGAAGCCCACCAACAATGGATTGGAGTCGTTCAACGTTCGATTCGACGGCGCTCATATCCGGCCCCATCCTGTCAAGCACAAGCTGAGGCCAGCTGACTTCTGCTCCACTTAAAGCAGCAATCGCGATAGCTGCGAACGAATTGACAACCGGGACTAATGCAACCGACAAAACCACCATCATGGCGACAGCGAGAATCTTGGCCATGTCAGGAAATGTCACGGCACGATTGAATCCTGCTACCGCGAACACTAGCGGCAACGCGCCGAAAATCGCTCGCGAGCCCACGAACCATTCGGCGCCGATGAGAATGCCAAGCGGCACGACGCGTCGGCTTTTTCGATCGGCCAGCAGACAGCAAATGCAGATCAGCACCGCAAATCCGAACGAGTTTCTGTTCTGCGAAAAGCCGGAGAGCGGCGTCGTCATGAACTGGAAAGCATAAGGCACGTTTGCCAAGAAGAGCGCACGCCCAATCAATTCCAGCGCGACAATCGAGCACGCCGTCGCCACCATGGGGGCGACAAGCAGCGGATACCCCTCCCTGACCAGGTGAGCGATCAGCGCGCCCCTCGCGGCGTACGCCATCAAAACAAACCACCCCAGGAATTTGTTAGTGTAAGCCCAG
>JBQCFU010000641.1:0-5125 GCA_051958775.1 Pseudolabrys sp. | reverse complement strand
GACCTGGTAGATGCGCTTCGAGCGCAGCGTCTCGGGGACGTCGCCGCGCACGATTCGCCAGGCCAGACCTTCGACGATCGCCGTCTTGCCGACGCCGGGCTCGCCGATCAGCACCGGATTGTGCTTGGTTCGCCGCGACAGCACCTGGATGGTACGGCGGATTTCCTCGTCGCGGCCGATCACCGGATCGAGCTTGCCCGTGCGGGCAGCTTCCGTCAGGTCGCGGGCGTATTTCTTCAAGGCGTCATAGGCGTTTTCCGCCGACGCGCTGTCTGCAGTGCGGCCGCCGCGCAGTGCATTGATTGCGGTGTTGAGGCTTTGCGGATTGACGCCGGCAGCTTTCAGCGCCTTGCCGGCTTCGCTGTCCTTCTCCAGCGCAAGCGCGAGCAAAAGCCGCTCGACGGTGACGAAGCTGTCGCCCGCTTTCTCGCCGGCCTTCTCCGCCGCGTCGAACACGCGCGCCAGCGCCGGTGCGAGATAAATCTGCCCGGCGGCACTGCCGCTGACCTTGGGAATTTTGTTGAGTGCGGCTTCGGTCGCCTGCAGCGCCTGCCGCGAATTGCCGCCCGAGCGGTCGATCAGCCCGGCGGCCAGACCCTCGGGATCGTCGAGCAGTACCTTGAGCAGGTGTTCCGGCGCGAATTGCTGATGGCCTTCGCGCAAGGCCAGAGACTGCGCGGACTGGATGAAACCCCGCGCGCGATCGGTGTATTTCTCGAAATTCATAGACTGTACTCCTTCGGCCCTGACGGCACCGGATGCACGGGCTCCATGTCGGCAACCCGCTGCGTCAGATGTGGGAACAAAGGTCCGGGAACGGAAGGGGTTCCCCTCCCGCGCGGATAGATTTAGCGCGCAGCCGGTCGTCCGGCGAGCCGTTTGCTGACCCCTCGGAAAACCGCAGATTTTTCAGCGCGCGCGAGCGCCCGCGCGGCCGATATCGGCTTCGAGCCGCGCCAGGAAGGCCGGCTGTTCAGTGGCGGCGACACGGCGCATCTCCACTGTTGGTCCGCGCCGGGCCGCGAGCTGTTGCGTCGGCGCCCTCTGGACCGGCGCCCGGCGGGCGATCCGGCTGCGCGCGACCCTGCTGCGCGCCACCGGGGGCGGCATCGGCGCCTCAGCCCGCGCGAGGCTGAAGGCCGGCGGGGCTGCAAGGCGGCCCAGCACCGGACGGCGGGGTCCGTCGCTCGTCGGCAGCACATAGGCGATTACCCGCGAGCGCGGATAGACCGACTCGGCGACGCGGCGCCCGTGGTTGCCGGAAATGATGATCGGATTGCCGCGATTGTCGAAGCCGCTGATGACGCCGACATGGCCGAGATTCTGATTGCGGCCGCGCGACAGCACGGCGATGGCGCCGACCTTCGGCTGCGAAATCTTCTGGCCGTAAGACGCAAACGAACGCGCGGCGTCGGAACCCGTACCGTTATAGCCGAGCCTGGCCAGGACTAGATTCATGAACCGCGCGCACCAGCGCCGCTGCATGTCCGTCGGATTAGTGCCGATATATTTGCGCGCCTCGGCGACCAGCCGCGACCAGCCATGCGCTGCCGCCTGTTGCGGCGGAATGGCGATCGGCACGTCGGCCACCGTGGTTCTTTGCACCGGTGCCGGCGCGGGCCGGGCAGCGCGAACCGGCGGCAGCGGGACATCGGCATGGATGGCCGATGATACCGCCGGGCGCGGGGGTTGCGCTGCACGGGGCGGGACAGATGCAGGCGTGGCGATAACGGGAGGCACTGGAATGTCCGAGGGTGCCGCTGTCGGCAGCGCTGCGGTGCGCAGGCGTTCCTGCGGGATCGCGGCGAGAGCTTCCGGCTCGGTGACATCCGGCGTCGGGCGGCTCAGCACCGGAATGCTGAGCGCGGTCAGCACAACGCAGCCGACCGCCATCGCGATCCGAGTCTCCCTCGACATGAAGCGCCCCCGAATTCCCCCCGCGACGCGCGTTGCGCGCGCGCACACAAGTTCCGGTAGCACGCAGATGTCAGAGCGGAGGACGCGACCTGGATTAAGGATGAAATGGTTACGGCGCCGCGCGCGGAGCAATCGCGGCGGGCAAGAAAACGACAACGCCCGGCGCTGGGCCGGGCGTGTCTTATCGCGATCGACGAAGCGATCAGATGATGATCAGTTCGGCACCACGTAGGCGGTGATGCGCTGGCGCGGATAGACCGATTCAGCGACCGTGCGATTGTGGTTGCCGGAAATGATGATCGGGTTGCCGTTGGCGTCGATGCCGGAGACGACACCGACATGGCCGCCGCCCTTGCGGTTCATCACCGCGATGGCGCCGACCTGCGGACCGGAGACACGCTGGCCGTAACGGGCATAACCCTTGGCCAGATTGCCGCCGCCGGCATGGCCGGTCTTGCGCAGCACCAGATCCATGAAGGCGCCGCACCACAGGCTGCGCCGGCCGGTCGGGTTGGTGCCGAGATAGCTGCGCGCGGTGCTGACCAGCCCTGACGAGCCGAAGCCGGTGCCACCGATACCCGTTCCGGCCATCGATCCGGCCTGAGCGGCGCGGCGGCTGCGACGCGAGACGCGCGTCGACTGAGGATAGGTCGCCTCAGCGCCGGCCGTGCTCATGGACCCGCTCATGGAGCTGGCATAGCCCGGAGCCGGGCCGAGATAGACCGACTTGCCGTCGTTGTTGAACGTCATCCCGCGTTGAGCGGCTGCCATGTGATGAGCCGGCGCATGATGCACGGCATGGTGGCGATGATGGCGGTACTTCGGCCGGGCTTCCGCAGCCGTGGTGAGAGCCGTGGCGGCGCATAGCGCCAGCGTTCCGACGGCGAGCGCCGTCTTCGTCTTCAAGATCATCAGATGAAAATCCCCTTCGTGCTGTCTAGATAAGCGGGCCGCCCGTGGCGCCCCGTATTCCCGGCGGCTAGACGCACAGTAATCATGGCAACTTCGTGATGAAAAAGCCGGGTTGCATGGCTCTCAACCCAGCTATGACCCGTTAATATTCATGGCAAAACCAAATCTACGTATTCAATACTTACAATTACAGATTATAAACTTAACAATACTGTTTTCGGTACCGTCAATGCTATCGGCACAAGTTTTCGCTCCCGCGCCCCATAGTTGAGGTGCAGTGCAACATTGCGGCAAAAGGGAACTTTCGGGGACTCAGTCTCTCCGGCTGAGCAGGAACACGGCCTGCTCACCGAACAGATTCCAGAACCACCACGGGGCGTTGAGCTGCAACGGCCGGCCCCACGGGTCGAGCGCCACCGCCCGGCGGATTTTCGCTCCGGTGACCTGGCAGAGCGACTGGAAGTCCTTGATCGTGCAGAAGTGGATGTTCGGCGACTCCCACCAGTCGTAGGGCAGGTTGTCGGTCTGCGGCATCTGCCCCTCGAACAGGAGCTTCAGCCGAATTTTCCAGTGGCCGAAATTCGGGAACGAGACGATGGCATGGCGACCGATCCGCAGCATGTGCTCCAGCACCGCCCGCGGATTGCGGGTCGCCTGCAGGGTCTGCGACAGGATCACGTAGTCGAAGGCGTCGTCCGGGTAATCGGCAAGATCGGTGTCGGCGTCGCCCTGGATCACCGCCAGCCCCTTGGCGACACATTCATTGACGCCCTCGCGTGACAGTTCGATGCCGCGGCCGTCCACCCCGCGGGTGTCGGTCAGGAGACGCAGCAGCTCGCCGTCGCCGCAGCCGACGTCGAGGACCCGCGAGCCGGGCTCGACCATGGTGGAGACCACCACAAGGTCGATACGGGAACCGCCTGGCTCCCGCGCCACATCCGCCATGGTCAGATCGCGCTTGAGACGAGACAACATCACCGACCCTCTCCCGCCTGCGCCGCATTGAGACCGCGCGCTTTCCCTGCTCCGTCGAGAAAGCCACGCACGATCGCGAACAGTTCCGGCTCATCAAGCAGGAAGGCGTCGTGGCCCTTGTCGGTGACGATCTCCGCGAACGACACCCGTGCACCGCCGGCGTTCAGCGCATGCACGGTGGCGCGGGAATCCGGGGTCGGAAACAGCCAGTCGCTGGTGAACGAGATCACGCAGAACCGCGTCGGCGTGTCCTTGAACGCATTGGCGAGCACGCCGCCGCAATCGGCAGCGAGATCGAAATAGTCCATCGCACGCGTCAGATAGAGATAGGAGTTGGCGTCGAACCGCTCGACGAAGCTCGATCCCTGATGGCGCAGATAGCTTTCCACCTGGAAATCGGCATCGAACGAGAAGGTCGGCGTGGCGCGATCCTGATATTTACGGCCGAATTTCCGGTGCAGCGCCGCGTCCGAGAGATAGGTGATGTGCGCACCCATGCGCGCCACCGCGAGGCCGCGGCGCGGATTGGCGGCCTCAAGCAGATAACGGCCACCGCGCCAGTCCGGATCGGCCATGATCGCCTGACGGCCGACCTCATGGAACGCGATGTTCTGCGCCGAATGCCGTGTCGCACATGCGATCGGCAGCGCCGCGAAGACGCGCTCCGGATAGCTCGATGCCCATTGCAGCACCTGCATGCCGCCCATGGAGCCGCCGACCACGGCGAACAGCGTGTCGATGCCGAGATGATCGAGCAGCATCGCCTGCGCGCGGACCATGTCGCGGATGGTGATGACAGGGAAGCTCAGTCCCCAGGGCTGGCCGGTCTTGGGGTTGGTCGAGGCCGGCCCGGTCGTGCCCATGCAACTGCCGAGCACGTTGGAACTGATGATGAAATAGCGCTCGGTGTCGATCGGCTTGCCCGGCCCGATCAGCGTTTCCCACCAGCCGCCCTTGCCGGTGACGGGATTGTCGCTCGCCGCATGATGATCGCCGGTGAGCGCATGACAGATCAGCACCGCATTGCTGCGGTCCGCGTTGAGGGTGCCATAGGTGTTGTAGGCGATCTGCACCGGCGCGAGTTCGACGCCGGCATCGAGCTTGAGCGGGGTGTCGAACCGCGCGATTTGCGATGCGCGCGGCTCGTCGGCCTCGCGTCCCCGCAGATCGGGCGCCGTGTTCGGGCTGTTCACTGACTCGATATGCGCCATACGATCGCGGCGTCCTCGGTACTTTCTCGGCCAGGCGCGGGCAATAAAAAACCCGGCCTGAACATGCGTTCGACCGGGATTTGCTTGTCCCCGGCCTGTTTAGCGAGTTG
>JBQCFU010000640.1:0-4449 GCA_051958775.1 Pseudolabrys sp. | reverse complement strand
AGCCATGCCACCACCGCCCGATGTCGATGCGGCTCAGGTTGTTCTCAAATCCGTGCGCCAGTGGGACGAGTTCACGGGACGAATTGCGTCCACGGGTATGGTCGATATCCGCCCGCGCGTCAGCGGCTATATTGACCGCGTCGCGTTCAAAGAGGGTGACGAGGTCAAGGTCGGCGATCTGCTGTTCGTGATCGATCAGCGCCCTTACCGCGCCACTTATGAGAGTGCCGTCGCGCAACTGGAGCGGGCGCGTGCTTCGGCCCGACTCGCCGATGTCCAGAACCAGCGCGCGCAGTCATTGGTCAAGAGCGGCGCGGTGTCGCTCGACATGTCCGACACGCGAACCGCTGCGGTGGGGCAAACCGTTGCCGATGTCCACGCCGCGGAAGCAGCGGTCGCGACGGCCAAGCTCAATCTCGACTACACCGAAGTGCGATCGCCGATCGCCGGTCGGGCCGGGCGCGCTCTGCTGACCCTGGGCAATCTCGTCCAGGCCGACCAGACCGTGCTCACCAGCGTGGTGTCGCAGGATCCGGTCTATGTCTATTTTCAGCCTGATGAACGGGCGTTCCTGCGATATCGCGAGCTTGCCCGTAAAGGGGAGCGGGCGATGTCCGCGAACGCGGTTCGTGTCGGACTCGCAAACGAAACGGGTTTCCCGCATTCGGGTACCGTCAATTTCATCAACAACCAGGTCGATCCGACCACTGGCACGATCAACGCGCGTGCGGTCGTGCCGAATCCCGATGGTGTCTTCACTCCCGGCCTGTATGCGCGTGTCCAGCTTGAAGGGCGCGCGGAGTTCAAGGCTCTGCTGGTCGACGACAAGGCGATCCTGACCGATCAGGACCGCAAATACGTCTATGTCGTTGGAGCGGACAACAAGGCCATGCGCAAGGACATCGTCCTCGGCAGTCTCCACAACGGATTGCGGATCGTGCAATCCGGACTGAGCGCGGACGATAAGGTCATCGTGGCCGGTCTTCAGAAAATCTTTGCACCGAATACGCCGGTGAAGCCCAACATGATTGCGATGGGTGGGTCATCGACGGTCGCAACCCAATAAGGCGACGCGCTCATGGATTTCTCCAAATTCTTTATCGACCGTCCGATTTTCGCGGCGGTGCTGTCGATCATCATCTTTGTCGGCGGATTGATCGCGATCCCTCTTTTGCCGATCAGCGAATATCCTGACGTGGTCCCGCCCTCGGTGGTCGTTCGCGCGATCTATCCTGGGGCCAACCCGAAAGTCATCGCCGAGACCGTGTCGACGCCTCTGGAAGAGCAGATCAACGGCGTCGAGCACATGATGTACATGAAGTCGGTCGCCGGCTCCGACGGCGTGCTGCAGATGACCGTCACCTTCCGTCCCGGCACCGACCCGGACAAGGCCCAGGTCGATGTGCAGAACCGCGTCAGTCAGGCTCTGTCTCGCTTGCCGTCCGAGGTGGTGAGCCTCGGAGTCACCACGCAGAAGCAATCACCAAGCTTCCTGATGTTGGTCACACTGATCTCCGACGGAAAGTACGACGCGCTGTATCTGCGCAACTATGTCAATACCAAGATCAAGGACGATCTGGCGCGTATTCCCGGCGTCGGACAGGTGCAGCTCTTCGGCGGCGGCGACTACGCCATGCGCATGTGGCTCGATCCGGACAAGGTCGCTTCGCGCAATCTCACCGCCGGCGATGTTGTCAGAGCGATCCGTGAACAGAACCTGCAGGTTTCGGCCGGCCAGCTCGGTGCCGAGCCGATCAAGGGTGGCAGCGACTTTCTGATCTCGATCAACGCCCAGGGGCGCCTGCGAACACCGGAAGAATTCGGCAAGATCGTACTCAAGGTCGGTGCCGATGGTGAGGTCGTCCAACTGTCGGATGTCGCGCGCGTTGAACTTGGCGCGAGCGACTACACGCTGCGCGGCCAGCTCGATAACTACCAAACAGGGGTCATCGGCATTTTTCAGGCACCTGGCGCCAACGCTTTGACTACGCGCGACGCGGTGGCCGCGAAGATGGACGAACTGGCAAAGCGCTTCCCGCCCGGCGTCACCTGGCGCTCGGACTATGACACCACGGTTTTCGTCCGTGAATCGATCAGCGCGGTCGTGGATACGTTGCTGGAGGCGATCGCGCTCGTCGTGCTCGTCGTGATCCTGTTCCTGCAGACTTGGCGCGCCTCGATCATTCCTTTGATCGCCGTGCCGGTATCGGTGATCGGCACCTTCGCCGTGCTCTACCTGCTTGGATTTTCGATCAACACATTGTCGCTGTTCGGCCTCGTGCTTGCGATCGGCATCGTCGTCGACGACGCGATCGTCGTAGTCGAAAACGTCGAGCGGAACATCGAGGAAGGGTTGACGCCTCTCGCTGCGGCCCATCAGGCGATGAAGGAGGTCTCTGGCCCGATCGTCGCGATCGCCCTGGTGCTCTGTGCCGTGTTCGTGCCCATGGCGTTCCTGACCGGCGTCACCGGCCAGTTCTATAAGCAGTTCGCGGTGACGATCGCGATCTCGACCGTCATTTCCGCGATCAACTCGCTGACTTTGTCGCCGGCTCTCGCGGCTAAGCTGCTGCAATCGCATGACGCTCCGAAAGACCGGCTCTCCCGTCTGATCTCGGCTTTGTTCGGCTGGGTTTTCAGGCCGTTCAACCGATTTTTCAAAGCGAGTTCGGATCGATATCAAGGATCCGTGTCGCGCATTTTGAAGCGTCGCGGCGTTGCTTTTGCGGTCTATGCGGTGCTGCTCGCGGGTACCGGCCTGCTGTTCAACGTCGTGCCGCGCGGTTTCATTCCAACACAGGAAAAGCTCTACCTCATCGCCGGCGTCAAACTGCCCGAGGGCGCATCGCTCGAGCGCACCGATGCCGTCTTGAAGAAGGTGAAGGACATCGCTCTGAGCACCGATGGTGTCTCTCATGTCGTCGCGATGACCGGCCTCAACCCGACGCAATTCACCAACACGCCGAATTATGCGGTCGCGTTTCCGATTCTCAAGCCATTCAACGAGCGCCATCAGAGCGCGAAGGAAATTGCTGCGGCCATCCAGGCGAAGATTGCCGGCATCAAGAATGGCTTTGCGTTCGTCCTCATGCCGCCGCCGATCAGCGGTCTTGGAAACGGCGCCGGCTATTCGTTGTTCGTCGAAGATCGCGCCGGGCTCGGGTTTGGCGCGCTGCAGGGCGCCGTCGGCGCTCTGCAAGGCGCGACGATGAAAACGCCGGGAATGGGCTTCCCATTTAGCGGATATCAATCGAACGTGCCGCAACTCGATGTCGAGGTCGATCGGGTCAAGGCAAAAACGCAGGGCGTTCCGTTGACGGACCTGTTCGAGACCCTGCAAATCTATCTCGGCTCTTCGTACGTCAATGACTTCAATTTCCTTGGCCGGACCTGGCGCGTCTATGCGCAGGCTGACGGCGACTTCCGGAAGCGGGTCGAGGATATTTCCGGTCTGAAGACGCGCAACGGCCGGGGCGAAATGGTGCCGATCGGTTCCATGGTGAAGATCAGCCAGACCTATGGTCCGGATCCGGTGTTGCGCTACAACGGTTATCCGGCAGCGGACTTCATTGGTGAAGCCGATCCGACGTTGCTGTCGTCGGCTCAAGCGATGGAGAAAATCTCCGCCCTCGCAAAGTCCGTGTTGCCGAACGGGATGACCATCGAGTGGACCGACCTGAGTTTTCAGGAAGCCACCCAGGGCAAAGCTGCGTTGATCGTCTTTCCGGTCGCGATCCTGCTGGCGTTCCTGGTTCTGGCGGCGCTGTATGAGAGTTGGACCTTGCCGCTTGCGGTCATCCTCATCGTGCCGATGTGCATGCTGTCGGCGCTGGCGGGAGTGAAACTCTACGGTAGCGACAACAACACGTTCGTTCAGGTCGGTCTTGTCGTCCTCATGGGGCTGGCTTGCAAGAACGCGATCCTGATCGTCGAGTTTGCCCGCGAACTCGAATTCCAAGGTAAGGGGATCGTTGAAGCTGCGCTTGAATCCTGCCGTCTGCGCTAACGGCCTATCGTGATGACGTCTGTCGCCTTCATCGCGGGAACGATTCCGCTCGTACTTTCTCACGGGGCGGGGGCGGAGGTCCGTTCGGCAACCGGCATCACCGTATTTGCCGGCATGATCGGCGTGACGCTATTCGGCCTGTTCCTCACGCCGGTCTTCTATGTCGGCTTGCGCAAGCTGTCTGGCCGCACATTGATGCGGCATGGGGAGGTCGGTCTTTCACACGGTTAGGGGCTCGCGATAGTGACAGCCAGCGATTGGCTGTGGCAGTCTTTGATTTGCTCCGGTCCGCCTCACATCGCTTGTCGTTCGCGATGTAATCGAGCGGATCCGCGCTTGTCGCTTGTCTGGAGGCCGGCGATGATGGTCTCGGTCCGAATTCGCGCAAAGCCGTTGAGGTGTTGCGGAACGGTGGATAGCGGAGCGTGACGGCTGGTGCGATC